>JAQVKB010000224.1 GCA_028694875.1 Candidatus Izemoplasmatales bacterium | reverse complement strand
AAGGTACCTGTGACATAAGACTCATCGGAGAAAACAATCCGGTAATTATCGCCACCATCGACGACGTGGTTGTTGGTGACCAAATAATATTCTTGGTTGGCGCTGTCATAGTAATAGATCACTCCGGTTCCAAGGCTCACGCCTGTGGTTCCTTGATAGGTGGAAACACCGACGACAGACGTGTTGACAATCTCGGTAATCGCATAAATTTTTGATTGAAGGGCCGCGACATAGACCGAAATGTCCGTTTCACTAAAGTAATCTATAAGATTCTGTTGCACCGTACTATATATCTCATCATACATTGAATCTGTAACCATTTGCGAAATTTGATTGTATACATCGCTATATATTTCATCTTTCACATTAGCATAGATTTGATCGAGCAAATCTTGATAGTCCGAATAGACATAAATATTGCCATCCACAACCGTCGTAGTTTCGGGAGTGGTCGTGACGGGGGATGAAGTCGTCGTGAGCATCGTTGTCGTTTCCGCGGCGACGTTCGCACAAGCCATGAGACTGAAGGCGAGGAGCCCAGTGAGTAAGATAATTCGTATTTTTTTCATTTTAAGCCTCCGGTTTCGGTTTCAATTCAATGTTCGTAAACGTCAGTGTGACGCCATTGCGAATAAGGACAAGATCGATCAAATCCCCGACGCGATACTTTGAGTAGTTCTCCACGAAATCCGTGGTATCAGTGATCGTAATATCGCCGATTTGAGTGACAATATCACCGACTTCGACATAGCCATCAAAACTAGAGCCTGAAACAACATTCATCACATAAAATCCTGAGGTTATAGATGATGGAATGGTTACTTTATAATTAGTGAATAAGTATGAAATGATGTCTGGGTTCGATATATCTACGAACTCAATCCCTAAAACAGGTTTTTGTTTGGAGACGCCATATTGTTCAATATCCGAACAGATATCTTCAACCAAACTCGAAGGAATCGCGAATCCCATGCCCTCAATCGCGATGTCTGCGATTTTGATGACGTTGATGCCAATCACTTCTCCTTGAAGATTGAAGAGAGCTCCTCCGGAATTGCCGGCATTGATGGACGCGTCGTGCTGGATATATCCCACGAACATATCTTTCGTACCATCGGAATCAATGTCAAAGTATCGGTCGGTTCCTGAAACGATGCCATACGTGACACTGCCAAAGTAGTCATATCCAGACGGGTTCCCAACCGCAAGGACGATAGTGCCTTTTTCAACAGCATCCGAATCGCCAAATGTTGCGACGGGAAGATCTTCCGTGGACGTGAAGTAAAGCACCGCCAAATCGACCAAAGGATCGACGCCACGAAGTGTCGCTGGCACTTCAGTACCATCTTCAAATCGAATCATATAGACTTCGCCGTCGGCTACCACATGGTTATTCGTGACGACATAATAAGTATTGTCGAGATGTTTGTAGATGACGCCTGAACCAATAGCTTGGAGTGTCGTGCCATCTGCGGCGTACACGGAGACACCAATCACAGATTTGGCTTGGTTGTCGACGACGGAGAGAATCATGTCGGTGACCGTCGCGGCTGTCACTTCGATTTCACCCGTATCAATCTTTGCCCAACTATCTTGAACTACTTGGGCATAGATGGTATCAAATTCTTCTTGAGAAATGTTACCTACGACTTGAGCATAGACTTGATCATAAAGATCCGAATACAGTCGTTGGTATATTTCGGCTTCGATTTGGGAAATATCAATTTGCGTCGAAGTCGTCGTGGACGACGTCGTCGATGTCGATGTCGTCGTGGTCGTATAAGGCGTCGATACCGCCGAGGTTGTAAAGTCAAAATTACATCCGGCGAGTGCGAGTGAAAACAGCACTGCAACCAGGAAAATAGCGATTCTTTTCACATGAATTCCTCTCTTTCAAAAATACATCAGGAATGATTCTATCACTCAATCATGTTCAATATGTGATGAAATGGCGGAGTTTTCATTGGAACACACGACCATTAATTTTCCTTTGGAAAACTCGACAATGCCGCTGCCATGATTGGAAACGCAGACGGAATCAGTCGTCGAGAGAAAGTAATCATCGAGTTCATACGAAAAACCATGGAGTTGAAGATCATAAACATCCTCCGTGGCAAAAAACGAGATATAGCGATGAAGATTCTCAATGCGATGTTTCCCTTTTCTCAACAGAAATACTTTATGAGCACTATCGCGGAAAGTGACTTCATATCGCTTGAGCAAATTGAGATTGGCCAAAAGATGGTCAATACGACCGCCCAAACCACCATAGACTTCTATTTGATCATAGGTCATGTTGTTGTAAATCCAATCTAGTGCATAAGCGAGATCGGTCATATCTTTCCTGAAGGGAAGATTCAGTACCTGATCTGCCATTTCATCGACACGCTGGCGATACTTCGGATTCAGGGAATCAAAATCGCCCACGGCAAGTTGCATTCGAATGTTCGCATCAATCAAATATTGGCATCCAGAGTCAACGCCAACGAGAAATTCATCCGCTTCTTCAAAATATACGTCTTGAAAGCGGTATGTATTGGGCCCAGCGAAAATTTTTATCTTACGTGACATTTTCCATCGCCTCGATGAGATCATTTCGATGATCTCTCTTGAATAGATAACTGCCAACAACGGCGATATCCGCACCCGCTTCTTTCACGCTTTCAATAGTGGTATCATTGATGCCACCATCGACTTCAATCAGAAAATGAAGGTGTCGTTGTCGGCGCTCTTGATCGAGCCATCGAATTTCATCGAGGGCCGAAGGCAAGAACGCTTGTCCTCCCGCCCCTGGTTCCACACTCATAACCAAAACAAGGTCAAGAACGTCAAGATATGGAGAAAGCAATGTCCAATCGGTTTTGGGCCTTGTGGAGATGCCAACCTTTTTTCCTAACTTTTGAATCTGATGGATGGCCACACGAACATCGTCGACCGCTTCGAAGTGAAAGGTTATTAAGTCTGCTCCTGCCGCGGCAAATAGCGGC
>JAQVKB010000009.1 GCA_028694875.1 Candidatus Izemoplasmatales bacterium | reverse complement strand
AGGAAAAACAAATACAATATGAATATATTGAAAAAGTAAAAGAAAAAGTAGCACTTCTGGAAGCGGAATTGTCAAGAAAACCCACGTTCTGCGTTGTCACCTTCGGGTGTCATACCGTTTAAGTAAAAAAGACCTTGAAAGAAGTCAATAAATACAACGCTTTTCGCTGAATTTGAAAGGTAAAAAATAGAATGAAATTCATAATAAAAACAAACGATCCTATGTAGGAGTTGAAGAATAAAAGAAAGCCGCAACCCATAACCAGGAAGCGGCTTTCTTTTATTTGTTAGGCCCATGCTTACACGCGATAAGCTGTTCGCCACATATTGGACAACGTTCCATTCCGCATTTCCAATGGTGCCAGCGGCCTTCCTGGGCGCCACATTCGACACAGACGGGCTTTTTCTTTCCGGCGTATGAATCGCCAGGATCCCCGACTTTAATTCGTTGGAATCGCTTATTCTGGAACGTGAATGTTCTTGTACGGCAACCGACAGTCGAACCGATCCGGCCGCCGCATAGCTGGCAAACTGGAAGATCCGCCGGCTTGGTGTAAAGAAATTCGTGTTTCAAACCATTTACAAAAGTGATTGACTGGACGCGACCGTCTTCAACGACAATCTGATCTATAACCTGATCGACGAAATCTTTCAGGATTTCATTGTCCAGATCAAGCGCCATCTGAACATAATCGACATGAGATTTCGAAACAATTCGCTGGGCTACCAGGAACGCCGAAGCCTTTTTGATAAATGACAAGTCGGCCAGATCTTCACCCTCCGAACCGTCCTGAATATCTTCGATTTGTTTTTCGAAATCAAGTATTTTCTTTGTCAGCTCCTTCTTCTTTTCTGAAAATTCTTCTTTCGTCATGGAATCCGGATCGTATAAATAAAGGTCAGTTAATCGTGTGATCGCCGTCTTACATTTTTCTTTTTCTGATTTCAGAAGTGAAAGCTGTTCGGCGTTAGAATAGGCTTCTTCATCACCAGAAAGACCTATATTCGGCAAATACGCGCCAGGGCCTAGTTCTTTATAGGCAAGCGCCGCGAAAGTGTCATGAAGGCATTCAGGAAGAATTTTCATTTCCTGGAATTCTTCGCCCTTCAATAGTTCCTTCTGTAATTTTTCCACGGAATCAATCGCTTTAAAATTCTTCTGGATCCGTGCCAGGTTCGCCACATAGTTAAAAATAAAAGGCCCGATGTAGGCTTCATTTATCGTTTTCGAATTGTCACAATCTAGCATTTTCGAACGTTGGGCGCAACGATACATCGAAGGCCGGAATCCGTTCGCCCTGGCTCTATCCTTTGAAGCAATCATGTTAGCACCGCATTTGCCACAAACCAGGTGTCCAGAAAAGGTGTGGACGTACTTTGTCGCGCGAATGTCTGACACGTCACGGCTGGAAGCGTTTTCGCCCATGATTTTATTACAACGATCAAACTGTTCTTTGCCGATGATTCCTTCGTGATTATTCGGCCGGACAATCCATTCGCTTTCCGGCTTCAATGGGCCGCGGCCGGCTTCACGCATATTATAGCGGTACGTTCCAATATAGAACGGGTTCCTGATTATGTCGTGAACTAGCTTCGAAGTCCACTGACCGCCACGTTTTGATTTTACATGATTGTTATTCAGGTACCGCGTGACCTTCATCGTCGATCTTGTTCTTTCATATTCGTCAAAAATAAACTGAACGATCTTTCGTTCTTCCGGATCCGGTTCTGGAAATTTCGTTTCTTCGTTCCACTGGAAGCCGACCGGCATTCTTGCACCGTTCCACAATCCATTTTCCGCCCGATCCATCATAATTCCGGTAACACGTTCGGAAGTCATGTTTCTTTCAAGTTCTGCGAAAATAAGAATAATCTTCAACATAGCTTCGCCGATCGCGGAAGAAGTGTCGAATTGTTCGTTCATAGAAATAAATGTGACCTTATGATCTTTTAGTTCCTGATACATGGCCGCAAAGTCCAGAAGATTTCGTGACACACGATCGACCTTGTAAACAATCATGTGTGAAAATTCGCCGGCCCTGATCCGGTTCATCATTTCTTGAAAGTGTGGTCGATCTGTATTCTTTGCGGAATATCCGTCGTCTTCGAAAATAACAAAATCGTCTATTCCTAAAAATTTACAATATTCCTTCAACTTTTTTCGCTGAAACGGAAGGCTGTCTTTGTCGATCTGGTATCTTGTAGATACGCGAACATATAAAGCGGCCTTTTTCTTCGTCCAGAAGCGAAGGATATTTTTTGCCTTTTTATATCTCATTTCAATCCCTTTCCCCAGGCACCGAAAAAATGGTATAAAAAAGAAAGCCCGATTGATTTTAGCGACTTTCAATGATATAATAAGAATTGCTTATTTCCAATACTAGAAAGCCGTTTTTCGGTAGCCTGGTATTAAAGCCGGCCAGTGATTGCAGTCATTGACCGGCTGTTTTTATTTAGTTTTCAAAATACATCATTCTACTTTTTCAATGTCGCCATTATCCGTATAAACCCAGTCCTGGGAAAGATAGGTTCCACTGAACATAATATTCGCGTCGTGTTCTTCGCCGTCCACATAGTCATATTGTGAAACGTAAAGCGTGCCGCCGGAACATGTGATCTTCGTCGTAGTTTTCAGTGTCAAATTTACAATCGCGTGAATTTCAGAATCATTTTTAAAATAATTCTTATAGTAAGAAAGTACATAGTCGAGAATATCAATATTTTCGGCCATAACAGCACAGCGCCAGTTTCCAGTTTTATCATTTATTACGCTATCATAAAACGTAGGCTTTATATCTTCGATGCTCCCTTCGCTGATTCCGACAATATCTTCGCCGGTTCTATGCGGAACTTCCGGTTCGGTTTCAGTTTCTTCTTCTGTTTCAGAAACTTCCGGCGCTGTTTCAACTTCTGATTCAACGACGGTTTCTTTTTGTGTTTCAGATTCTTTCGGCGTTTCAGATCCGCCACAAGCTGAAAGCGAAAACGACAAGCAAAGAGCAGTTAAAACAATCGATGATCTTTTCTTCATATTGTCACCCCTATTCAATCAACCCTTTATCCAGGGCGATTTTGTAAATGTGTTTACATGGTTTATGTGTATTCTTATATTTCGCACACTGGCACATAGCAAGGTTGCACCAGAATGTTTCGGTTTCGCCAGAAAATGAAGTTTGCGCGTAACCGCGTTCCTTATCCTGATAATTTACAACCGACGTCAATTCCTTCGCCTTTCTGATTTCTTCCTTCTGATCCGGTTCCTGGTGGACTTCCGCCGGCCATCGGTAAAATGGTTTCAGGACGTCTTTCTTTCGCTTTTCCCATTTCAAATAAATTCTAATCTTATTAAGCCAGATCAAAACGAGAATTCCCAGGTACCACAAAACGATCGCTACAATCTTCATGTTTCGCCTTTCCATTGTTACCAGTATAATAAACATCATGCGCCCAGCCTTTAACAAAGAAAGGTGCGGACTATGAAAAAATATTATATAAAATACAGTCGAAAAAATGTTTATGCGATCTACTATAAAGATGTGAAAAAAATATATTACAATCTTGACTTCGAAGGTAAAATACAACTGTTCCTGGTAATTTAATTTTTTATTGTTAATTGCTGGGTGCCTTTTTAAAGCACCCGTTCATTATCCGGCGTCTTCCTGATCCGGCTTTACTGGCGGAAATTGTTCTTCCAGTTCTTCCGGCGTCTTCGGTACTTCACCGTAAAGATCTTCGTCCAGCATTTCAGAATCAACCACATTATAAAAGAAATCACGAACCGACTTCCTTTGATCGGCGTCTAACTTCAAATACTGGTAAACCAGATTATAACCGAAGTTGTCAAGATTAAATTCTTTTTTTAATTGTTCCATCGTGTCGGAAACTGTCTGAACCTTCATGTTCCCGGTTCCATTTCTCAACCATTCTTCATTTATAGAAAATTCAGAACAGATCAGTTTTATCATAGGTTCCTTAATATCAACACGACCACGTTCCAAATTATTTATAACGTCGCCGCTTACACCTATTTTTTGACCGAAGGCCGCACGTGAAAGACCTATTTCTTCACGCAAACAACGAATTCTTTCGTTCAAGTCGTTACCCCCTTTCTGTTTTATGAGCCTATCATATCATCAAAATGTTGGTTAGTCAACCAAATTATTTTGAAATATTTTGCAAAAGAGGTTGACATACCAAATATTTGTTGATATACTTGGTGCAACAACCAAACGAATGAGGTTGTGAAACCTAAATATATAGAAAGGGGGCCGTACTTATGGCAGAAAGAGAAACCAACGTCACAAGAGTTCGTGACGAAGACAAGAACTTCATTAAACGGATCATGTCACTTCCACCTGAAAAGAAAGTATTGATTCAGGGAATTATGATCGGCCTGGATCTGCAAGAGAAACAGACAGTAACCGCGGCCCGTTAGTTCACGGGCCAACTTATCAGCATAGAGCCAGAAAGCCGACTGCAATCGGCGGCTAGTGTTGGAAATAAGCGAAAAGAGGTAAAAAATTGAATAAGGACAGTTACAGAATTCACGACACCGGGATTTATTACACAAATAAAACAGAACGTTCGGTTCCTGGCGGCTGGCTTCATCAAAAGTTCAAGCATTACGGGACATTTCATCGTGTTTTGAATATGCTTCGCGATGAAGGCTTCACAATAGAACCAGACAAGGAAGTTCATAAGATTATTCGTCCGGATCATTACTACGGTCGCCGAAAGAATCTGGAAATCAAGTGTGAAAAATACCCGAATGGCTTCAAAATCGTATTTTTTCAAAATGTAGATTTCGAAAACCCACACGGTGGCTATTATGATTTTGATAAATTTCAAAAAATGCCGTACATGATCCGACTTGAATATATTAAATATATGAACCGGATCGTATACCTTTTGAATTTACTGGAAGATTTAAAAGACGATTCAGACCATAATTACAAGTTGGCGGAAGACAATATCAAATCGTGTTATGTCAGAGAATGGCACCACGAACAAAAAGATATGAATTTTAATCTGTCAGATCTTGACGGGCAGACGCCAGGGCCGGGGAATGATCTTGATCGCGATAAGAAAACGATTTACAACGGCAACGTGAAATATTGGCGCCACTGGGACGGAAGAATCTATCGCGGAAAAGTTTATCACAATATCAACAATATGTGGTGGATCATCGTAAACAAGCACGAATACCACAATGTCGCTGCCTTTGATTTGTTTAATCTGACGCCTGATGATTACCTGGGCCGTAAGAAAAAGCCAAAGGTTCCAGAAAGCTATCAGAAGCGCCGCGAAGCGATTTCTGATACAAAGACAAAGGAACTTGTCAATGAGTTAAAACGCCGCGGAATAGCGGCCAAAATAGAAAGGAAATAAGCAGATGAAACATGTAAGAGAATCGGTTGTTTTGAAATATGACAATAGCGGAATGCCTTCGATCATGATGAAAGTTGAGAACATGGCGCCAACGCCAGAAGAAGCAGAAAGAATGTTCTTCGTGAACGGGATCGAATATGATTCAATTTATCTTTCCCAGTTTTTGAATTCGGTGTTCGCTGGCCGTGCATATAGCTTGCCATTCCAGGAACCGAAGACAAGTCTTTCAATGGACGAAATGATCGCCGCGTGTCGCGCAAAGGGCGAAGGCTGGCACCTTCTGACTAATGAAGAATGGAAATATATTCAGGATCAGACAAAAGAAGGTGTTCACGGCAACACAAATATCGGAAGCTGGTACCTTGACAATGACGAAACTGGCATAAAAGTTGGCTGGGGAAAGACGCTTACAGGTTCAGGCCCGGCTTCCTGGTTCCATAATGGAGAAAAAGAAACCGGAATCGCCGACACAGTGGGAAATGTCTGGAAAGTAATAGCTGGAATGAGGTTGAAAAAAGGCGTTCTTCAATATATGCCAGATAACAATGCCGCCGCGCCGGACGCCGATCTTTCGGAAAGTAGCGATCAGTTCGTCAATGTCCTTTCAAATGGTAAGCCGGTAAAAATCGGGCCACGTGACGGCGCTATTGTGATAACGACAGATGAAATAGAAGATGGCTGGGACGTGGTAGAACGCGACGAAGTTCTTATTGATTTAAAAGAGATACCGGAAATTCTTTGCGACCTGGGCGTTATTACAAAAGACGCCGAAGACGTAGGGGAAAGTCACGAATGGTTCGCGGCTGACGCCAGCTTGGAAGAAGCCGTCGAATTCGTGGGTGGCTGTTACAACAACACTTCGGGCGCTGGGCCTTCCGCGTTGGGCTTGAGCAATCCGCGTTCGAGCGTCGGCACGAACATCGGCTTCTTTTCCGCTTGTTTAGGGAACCCTGTCACCAGATAACTGTATTCTGTTTATCCGCGCGATAGCGCGGCTAATAGGCCCGGAAAAGGGGCTGGAAAGGTGGAACCATGAGAAAACCAACGAATCGCACTTCATACCGTGAAGTTTGCGCGTTATATGAGAAATACGGCCTGACTGATTACACATTAAAAACGGCCGGCGACGTTCTTAATATTCATAATTTCGATTTAAGAGAAACGACCGGATATGAAGATCTTACAGAGGATCAGAAGAAATTATTCATCGCCTACGCTATTACACATATGAACGGTTTAGGCATGAACACAAAAATTACTATGTGGCCGAAATCAGTCCACTTCGTAAAGGAGTATAGCTATTGTTCTTCGCCAGTATGGGACGATGAAGAACAAAGGGAAGTTCGCTGGCAGATTGGCCGTGAATGGATCATTCAGAAGGTAAACGGACGAACAAAGAAGTTCAAGAAATACTTCGACGAAGGAAAAAGCGAAGCCAATGTTGATAGCGTCTACACAACAGAAAAAGAATATCTTCGTGTTGATTGGAAATATAACGGTGGGAATGAATGGTTCCACGTTTTAGAACCTACACGATATTTTTAAGGGGGTTTTGATATGGCGAAGAATACACCGGTAAAAGATCAGGCCGAAAACCTGAAAAGAATTTTATCCGGCTTCGGAATACATACGAACGAAGAACTGGACAGCGCACTTTCTGACGCGCTGGAAGCCGTCACGATAGGCATTATGACAGAGAAGTCTATAAATGTTAAGAGTACGGCATAAAAGCGGCGCAACGTCAAAGATTGGAACCCTGGAACGTTGCGCCTGACGGTCATGCCTTTAAAGACATAACCTTTAATAATTTTAAAGGATAAAGTGAAAAATGTCAATCGGACTTGATTGCGAAAAAAATAAATATTACGCCGACGGGATAACGCGTGTTACGGATCCATTCTGGAAAGTGAAGTGTGCAAAATGCGGACATACATATTTGTCTTGTATAGCAATTTCAAATTGTCCGACGTGTGGTTGTCCTGACGGCGATCGTTTCCTGGGTGAAACACCCTATGACGAAGTTGTCGCTGAACGTGGCAAACCGGAACTGAACTATTCTTCCAGAGAAACAAAAGAACACGATTTTCAGAGTAAATCAGAATAAATCAGAGTTCGTCAGAGTTTATCAGAATAAATCAGAGTTCGTCAGAGTTTATCAGAGTAAATCAGAGATAGAAAGGGGCGATATTTTGAACAGACTAGGTTTTATTGTTTTGTCAATCCTTCGAACGAACGGCGCGACGAACAAATTATCTTCAATGTCTGTTCGGGAGATTTCACAGACGGAAGATTTTGAATATAAAGAGAACACCATATTCAAGAAAATAAAGGATTTCGAACAGTCCGGTTTTGTTGGCCGTGGCCTGAAAGAAGGACGGGCTGACACGTTTTATATAACGGAATCTGGTTGTGAATTCCTGGAAGCAGAAAAGAAATAAACCGCCGCGAAGGCGTTAGAAGAAAAGGAGAAATCAGACAATGAAAAGCAAAATTGCATTTGTAGCCGTCGGACAAGCCGGCGGAAATATCGGACAGTTGTTCGAACAGAAAGGTTTTAACGTTCTTTACGTGAACACTTCCCAGGAAGATCTTGACACCCTGGAAAAAGCAAAATTCAAATATCACATTCCAGGCGGCGAAGGTTGCAACAAAGACCGCCGAAAAGCGAAACAGTTAATCATGGACGACTTCGACAACATCGCCGAAGAAATCGAAACGAAGATCAAGGCGGATCTGATTTTTACTATCTTCGCCAGCGGCGGCGGTACCGGATCGGGCGCCGGCCCTATGCTTACCGACCTTCTAATCGACGAAGGACGAACAATCGGAACCATTACGATTATTCCTTCCACCGAAGAAAGCGTGAAATCACATATAAATTCTTACGAATGTTTTTCTGAATTGACGGAAATATCCGGAACGGCGGCTTGCTTTATCCTGGATAACAAAGTCGGCGACAAGCTGGAACTGAACAAAGAGTTCGTCGAAGCGTTCTGTTCCTTCCTGGACATTCCAGAAAAACACAAGAGCGTAAAAGGAAACATCGACAAGGCAGAAATCGAAGAAACACTGAAAGCCCACGGAATGGCCGTTGTGGTTCGCCATAAGGCCACAGAAAGCGCCGAAATCATTCAGGTGATAAAAGATAACTGTTTCGCACCTATCGAAGCAGATCGCGCCGTTAAATACATCACGGCTTCGTTATCTGGCGGCGTGAAGATGGCAGATCTTGAAAAGGCAGTCGGAACGCCGATTGACAATTTCCAGACTTTCAACGATTCAGAAACAATATGTTGTATATCCGGAATGACTTATCCACAATCGCGTCTGGATATTGTGTATAACAAAGTTTCAGATAACGAAGAAACGATAAAAAAGAACCTTGCGGCAACGCGTGAAACCGGATTGAAAAAGGGCGTGAACTTCCTGGAAGATCTGGAACCGGTACAGAAGAAAACAGAACCGAAAAAGCCACAATCTAAGCGTGACATAATGAGCAAATATTTATAAAGGGGTGACACTATGGCGGAAATAAACTGGATCAAACTTCGGATTGATATGTTCGACGATGAAAAAATCAAAATCATTCAGTCAATGCCAGAAGGCGATTCAATTCTTGTTATATGGATCCGCCTAATTGCTTTAGCTGGTAAGTGCAACGCGAACGGCCTTGTCCTGGTGGAAGACGAATTTCCTTACAGTGACGAAATGCTATCTGTTATTTTCAACAAGCCGTTGACCGTTGTACGCCTGGCACTTTCGACGTTTACAAAATTTCACATGGTCGAAAATACGCAAAAAGGAATCTACATAACAAACTTTGATAAACACCAGAACGTCGAAGGAATGGATAAAATTCGTGAACAGAATCGACTTCGCAAGCAAAGAGAAAGAGAACGCAAACGCGCGTTATTACTGGAATCTTCCGAAGGTTCTGTTCCTGAAATTCCTTGTTTTGAAAGTGATGAATGTCACGAAGAAAACGTGACTTGTCACGTGACGTCACAAGAAAAGTCATGTGAAGTCACGCAACAGAGAGAGAATAAGAATATAGATATAGATATAGATAAAGATATAAAGAATATATCCTCTAACGAAGATATTGTCGGTGTTCCGGTTCCGGATCCACCGAAAGCGCAAATCGGCTATGGAGTAATTATGCATGATTATAATTCCACTTGTTGCGACCTTCCTTCAATCAGGGCCGTTTCAGAAGCCAGAAAGGCCAAAATAAGAACCTTGTTGAATGAACTGGATAAATTAAAGCTGATGATTGATAAAACGCCTTACGAACGATTACACACGATTTTCGCTATGGCAAACGAAAGCGACTTCCTTTCCGGAAGATCCGGAAAATGGACGGGCTGTTCTTTTGACTGGCTGTTAAATAAAACAAACGTGTTGAAGATCCTGGAAGGCACTTATAAAAACAAAGGGGGCGCGACCGATGGAAGAAACTATTCAGGAAACAATGAACAGAATGTTCCCGGATCTGATAGCACTACGAACGAAGCACTTGAACGATTCAGAAGATCGAGAAATTCCGGCTTATAATTGCCCGATATGCAAAGATACCGGCTGGGAAGAAGTAAAGAACGGCGACTATGTGGCTATGCGTGAATGCAGATGTGGCTATATGCAACGCCAGAGGATAGCCGGAAAGTTAAAGTTTGCCGCTATCCCGAAAGAATTCGAAGGTCACACGGTCGAAAACTTTCAAACAAATTGTTACGCTTCGGAATCGTCCCGTGAACTTGCGGCGATGGCGAAGACAATCGCGAAGAACTACGTCGAACAGTTTTCCGAAATCCAGGAAACCGGAAAAGGCTTATATTTTTATTCCAGGGTAAAGGGATCCGGAAAAACAAGACTGGCCGTTTCAATCGCGAACGACATTATTCAAGAAAAAATGATTTCCACAAAGTTTGCGACAACGATTCAAATTCTGGATCAGATAAAAGCAACCTGGGGCGGAATGAGTAAGAACGAAGAAACCGAACAGAAATTGATTCACGATATTGTTTCCGTTCCCGTCCTGGTTATCGACGACATAGGCGTCGAAGGCGTGAAGGATTGGATCAATGAACGATTTTATAATATCTTAAACGGCCGCATGATTGAAAAGCGCGTCACGATTTTTACAAGTAATTGCAAGATTGAAGAATTACAGTTCGACGATCGAATCGTGAACCGAATCGTTAAAATGGCCCTTCCGGTACAATTCCCGGACGAATCAATCAGAACAGCAATCGCAAGGAAGGAGAACAGCGAACTTCTTGATCGCTTACTTGGAACATGATTATAGCAGTAGACTTTGACGGTTGCCTGGCCGCCGGCGGAAAATGGCCGGACGTAGGAGAGCCAAACAAAACACTGATCGACTGGCTGATTTGCCTTCGATCTGGCGGACACAAAATTATTTTGTGGACATGCCGCGTAAATGAAGCCCTGGAACGTGCGGTTGAAATGTGCCGCGAAAACGGACTTGAATTCGACGCCGTGAACGACAATGTTCCGGAAGTAATTGAATTATACGGTGTAAACAGCCGAAAGATAACGGCTGATTATTACATAGACGACAAGGCGATCTTTGTCAAACACGAATCACAGAAGGGGGAAACGAACATTGAATGAAGCAGACGAAAAGATCATAGACAAGATCGAAAAGCTGATTAAATTATCAGCTTCGGACAATGAGAACGAAGCAAAGGCGGCCATGATGAAAGCGCAAGAGTTAATGGCGAAATATGAAATTGACCGCGAAAGATTATCTGACGGAAAAGAAGAAAGACCGGTTGTGTCATTTACTTCAATGCCGTTCCGCGACGACTGGGTGAAAGATGTTGCGAATGTAATTGCTCACAATTTCCGTTGCAGATTGATTATGTCATGCGGCCGTTACAAAGGATCCGGCGGAGTGTTCCGCTTGAAATTCTACGGTTTCGAAGAAGACGCGGAAATTTGTATCAACATTTTCGAATATGCCGTGAAGGTAGTCAGAAAGCGATTCGGAACATTACGCGCCATTTATGCAGACGCCGGCCGCGAATTCGCAAGAAATGAAAAAATGAATTACACAGAAGGCTTTTGCGCCGGACTTCACAAGAATTTCGAAGAACAGAAAGCACAAAGCGAATCCTTCGCCCTGGCACTGGTAACGCCGCCAGAAGTAATTGAATTCGTCGAACAGATTCCAGGACTTCAACAAGCGGAAGAAAAAGCGTATGAACGCCGCCGCGAACACGATGTTCTTCGACAGTCTGGTTTTGTTGACGGTAAGAATTTCCAGAATGCCGGCGACAAGGAAAGGCTGGGTTATGGATCTTGAAAAATTCGCGAATGGGAACCTGGTTAAACAGATCCGCGAAGGAATTAAAACAATCCTGGAAAACATCGCGGACGAACGGACGCCTACAAAGGCCCGAAGGTGCCTGACGATAAAAGTTACATTCAGGCCACAGAAAGACAGAAAGAACATAAAAATATTCATCGAAACAAAAATAAACACAGCGCCGATCAGAAGCACCGAAACAAATATGTTCGTCGGAAAAGATACGAACGGGGATCCGGTATTTTACAACGCCGCCGCCCAGGTTCCGGGACAGATCAGCATAGAAAAAATGGAAGGTGGTTGAATTGAATTTTGAGAAATGCAAAGAAAAATATTTCGTCATTGTGGAAGGCGACGAAAGAGCGATTATCCGGGACACTTACGAAGCGGCTGAACGGAAAAGAAAGAAACTTGCAAAGTACAGTAAAGGAAAAAAGATCTTTGTTTTCAAAGCCGGCGAAAGAAATAACTAAGAATCCGGACAAAGAAATCTACGAAGAACTGGAAAAGATAAAATTCCGCTTCGGGGATAAAGAACCAACAGTCGGCGTAGGTGGACTTGTATTCGTTTACGAAGTAGGCCTTGATTTATTCCAGGTGTACGTCGTGGCCTTTACGGAAAATTACGGAACGATTGTGTTCTATCTTCCGGAAGAACTAACCGAAAAGATAGCCGACCGCGTGGCACAACTTCCGACAAGTTTTGACAATTATCTGTTTCGACTGATTGATTATAAGCCAGAAACATTCGCGTTTTCTTACGCGCTGGCGCAATGTGGGTGTTCGGTCGAAGAAGCGGCGAATTCTTTAATGACATTATCTAACGCTATGAAGATGGAAACATCGAAACCGATAGACATTCGAATCCGTTCGAATAACTGGCTGAAATTACACGGTTATCCAATGCGACGGAAGAAAGGAAAAAGAAAACATGAATAAATGGCTGGGAAGTGGGACGGTATCGGAAGAACCGAAAATCAAATATGACGGCGACAAGGCTTCATTCGTTGCTTTTACAATTATGACAAAGTGAAACGTGAAGTACGAAGAAGGCCGTCAGATGGTCGATTTTATCGACGTCAAGTGTTTAGAACATAACGCGGAATTTGCCCGAAATTATGTCCGCAAAGGAAAGAAGATAGAAGTCACCGGGCCGT
>JAQVKB010000223.1 GCA_028694875.1 Candidatus Izemoplasmatales bacterium | reverse complement strand
CGATCGATGGAAAAAAACATTGAAGTAGGAATGAAACTCGGGTATATCAAAGCACCACAAGGTACTTTCCTCTTCTCGAAAAATATCGTGGGATTACCGAAAAAAGACATCACAATTCTTTGTACGGGAAGCCAAGGGGAACCGATGGCAGCGTTGACGAGAATCGCTTCTGGAACCCACAAACAAATTTCCTTGATTCCTGGAGATACCGTGATCTTATCTTCTTCTCCGATTCCCGGGAACCAAGAAAGCGTCAATAAAACCATCAATATGCTATACAAAAACGGTGCTTCCGTTGTGACACAATCTCCATTCGCCGACGTTCACGCTTCCGGACATGGTGGACAAAATGAACTGAAACTCATGCTCAAACTGATGCGTCCTACATATTTCATGCCCATACATGGCGAATTTCGAATGCTAAAAACCCACGCGAAACTCGGCGTCGATACCGGTGTCAAAGAGGACCATACGTTCATTCTCGACAACGGTCAAGTTTTGGCGGTAAACAAACAAGGCGCTCGAGTGGCTGGTCAAGTCCAAACATCGGATGTTTATGTCGATGGGTCCGCCATTGGAGAAATTGGTTCTCAAGTCATCAAAGACCGTAGAGAACTTTCTGACGATGGACTGTTAAGTGTTGTGTTGACCATCAACCAAGAGCGTCGTGAAGTGATTTGTACACCAACGATTATTTCGAAGGGTTTCCTCTTTATGCGCGACAACGAGCAGATGACCAAAGACCTTCAAGCACTCGCACTGGATGTGACTGACAAATACTTATCCACGGGCAAAAAACTGAATATCAATGGCATGAAGACGGACTTAATGAAAACTATTGGAAAATACATCTATCAAAAAACGTCTCGTGAACCCATGGTCATGCCTGTCATCATGGTGTTATAATTCAATGTAAAAGAAAAGGATGCGCGCGCATCCTTTTTTTTGTTTTAGGCGTCTTGAACTTTTTCAATCGGGTCGAGTTTCGCGGTGCGCGTCCCATTACAGACCTCCAGAAACCAATAAAAAACTTCTTTGGTCACACGAGCGTCTTCAAACGCATCATGTTTCTGTTTGTCGAGATCTTCGGTCGAGTACATGTTGTAGGCACTGAAGAGACCCAAATCATTTTTCAGGCCAAAATAAGTCTTGTGTAGTTTGAGAAGATCGATAAATTGTGTGTGAATGGTAAAATCGGAAAGCGAATAAAGCATATTCATCTTCCTGAGCTCAATTTGATCGTTGGCACCCCATACCACCACCATTGGTTTGTATTTCTTTAACATGGCGGTAAAATCATCATAGAACTCGCGATAGAGAATCCCTTCCTCGATTTGTTCTTGTTCGATATGAAGAAATTTCTTGGTACGTTCCGAGATTTTGGGGAAAAGTGTGGGGCGGAGAAACAACGACTTTGTTTCGACAATATTGCCTAATTCATCACATAACAAGTATCCTACTTGGATGATTTCGGAGACAAATGTTTCGTATTTCGTATAGGGTGGCATTGACATTTCAAAATCAAGGAAGCACTTGTACTTTCGAAGATTGACAATCGAGGAAATCCCACTTTTGATCACAGAGACATCGTAATAGACCGTTGGATTTTGACCCGAAGGCGCAATCAATTTCTCGATGCTCACCACATTCTGAACCATCACGCCCCGATATCTTCGGACGTTTTCTTCGACATGGAGAAACACAAAGATGCCATCCTTAAAATACTGCATGAAACTCAAGAATTGTCCTTTGGCCATATAGTAATATTTCACTTGTTTGTTGGAGCGAATCGCCACAAGTCGACGTTTCTCATCCACGCCATGCAGCAGTCCATATACGTATTGGGTCATAACATCACCTTGGTACTATTGTATCATATTTGGCGACTCTTGAAGAAAAATTAGTGTCATCCGTTGCTTTTTTGAAATGCGATCGACAAAGCTTCGATTTGGTTCTTGTTGAGACCGGCCTCTTTCCATTCCTCGAAGGAAGCATTTTTGATTCCTTCTAGAGTCTTGAATCGCATCAGCAAGCGTTGTCTCGTTTGTTTTCCGATACCCGGAACGGCATCCAGCATGGATGCAAAGAGGTCCTTGGATTGCTTGCTGCGATGGAATGTAATGGCAAATCGATGAACTTCTTCTTGAATCTTTGAAAGCAAGAAAAAGAGATTCGAGTGTTTGTCGAGTTCAAACTCGCGATGATCCGATGTGACAATACTTTCGGTACGATGTTTGTCATCTTTTTTCAAACCAATGATGGGAATATCCAAATAGAGTGAATTGAGTATTTCTTTGGCTGCATTCACTTGATGAATGCCTCCATCCATCACAATCAAATCGGGTCGATCGGTTTGTTCCATCAACATCCGTTGATAGCGACGATACAAGACTTCTTGCATCGTATGATAATCGTCTGCGCCTTCGACAGTTTTGACGATATACTTTCGATAGTCTTTCTTGCTGGGGAGTCCATTGATGAATACCACCATCGCACTCACCGGGTTTTTCCCCATCGTATTGGAGTTATCAAAGGTATCAATTCTTCGCGGGGCTTCGATGCCGAGAAGACGACCTAATTCTTCGGTGGCTCCAATTGTTTTATCATGTTTTTTCAAGAACTTGTCAAGGTTGTTTTGGAGGTGAATCTGAGCGTTTTCGGTCGCCATGGTAATCAATGCTTTTTTGGCACCTTTTTTGGGAATGATAATCTTCTTCCCCAACCATTCTTCAAGGAACCCAACTTCAATCCCTTCCGGTAATAATATTTCCTGTGGTAATGGTTTGTTTTGGTAATATTGTCCCAAATAGGACAAAAATGCTTCTTCCACCATGCCTTGCAATGGATGCAATTGACTTTCGGAAAACGTAATCTTTCCTTGTCGCATGAAGAGGGTGGTCACGGCCATGTAATCATCATACGCATAGTAGGAGAGAATATCACGATCTTTCATATCCGCAAAAATGACTTGTTGTTTTTCGAGGGTCTTTTCG
>JAQVKB010000222.1 GCA_028694875.1 Candidatus Izemoplasmatales bacterium | reverse complement strand
TCCTCATCCGTCGCGGAGACGTACTCGACCCGTTTGATATCTTGCAAGAAGGCGTGTTCGGGTCCCACTCCAGGATAATCAAGCCCAGCGGAAATCGAATAGACTGGTGCTACATGACCTTCTTCATCGAGAACCGCTTTGGTCGCCATTCCATGGAGGATGGTTTCTTTCCCTAACGTGAGTGTCGCCGCGTGCTCTTTTGTTTCCAAACCTTTTCCAGCCGCTTCGACGCCGATGATTTGCACTTCATCATCCGCTAAAAACTCTTGAAACAGGCCAATCGCATTGGACCCTCCACCGACACAGGCGATGATGGTATCAGGAAGTCGTTGTTCTTGTTCGAGAATTTGACGTTTCGCTTCCTCGCCAATGACGCGCTGGAAACGACGAACAATCGTCGGATAGGGATGGGGCCCGACAGCACTTCCGAGCAAATAGAACGTGTCTTCGACCCGACTTACCCATTGTTCGATGGCTTCATCGACTGCATCCGCGAGCGTTTGGGTGCCACGTGTCACGCCGGTGACTTTCGCTCCCAACATCTCCATACGGAAGACATTGAGGCGTTGCCGTTCCATGTCGATGGCACCTTGGAATATTTCGCATTCCATACCGAACATCGCGGCGGCTGTCGCGGTCGCAACGCCATGTTGTCCTGCGCCAGTTTCGGCGATAATTTTCTTTTTTCCCATGCGCTTCGCCAATAAGATTTGACCGATTGCATTGTTGATTTTATGGGCTCCCGTATGATTCAAATCTTCGCGTTTGAGATAGATTTTTGCGCCTCCGAGTTGCTCGGACAAACGCTTGGCATAATAAAGTGGATTTTCTCTTCCGACATATTGCTTCAACAACAAGCGATACTCTTTTTCAAATTCAGGATCTTGAAGTGCTTCTTCATAAGCCACTTCGAGTTCATTGAGGGCTTGGATGACGATTTCTGGAACGTATTGACCGCCAAAGCGGCCGAATTGTGTTTGCATAAGTAGGTTCTCCTTTGATGTTTTTTTGATGGTGCAAGTTGTTCGTGACGCTGTAACAATCGATTCCTTCACGTACCCATAAAAAGACCCTCCTTTCTCAAAAAAAAATCCTCGACGCAAAAATTGCGTCAAGGACGTTGGATCAACGTGGTGCCACCTTGTTTCGGTTTCCAAGAAACCCTCGTCGGATACGATCATATCCCGGTCTGGTAACGGAGACTTCCGTGATGCCCTACGTATCGGGCATCCTCTCATGGATCCATTCCGCAAGGACCTTGTCTACCAGTTTTCACCCACCACTGGCTCTCTACCAAACAATCTGTCTTGCGTACTACTTCCACTCTTCGATTTCAATCTGTTATGGGGTATTATACCTTGGTCATAGGGGTTTGTCAATCCATATTCCAAAGAAAAAACCCAGCACAAGCTGGGTTAAGAAATCAAAGCAATTTGTAAGACTTCTTGGATAGTCTCGGCATAATGAATGTCGAGCACATCGCGGACTTCTTTGGGGATGTCATCGACATCCTTTTCGTTGCCTTTTGGAATCACGATGGTTGTGAGACCACTGCGTGAGGCCGCAATCGACTTTTCCTTGAGTCCACCGATCGGTAGGACTCTTCCTTTGAGCGTGATTTCACCGGTCATCCCGACGAAGCGATTGACTTTACGACCTGAAAGCGCACTGACTAAGGCCGTTGTCATCGTCACACCCGCCGAGGGACCATCCTTCGGAATGGCACCTTCTGGGACATGAATATGAATGTCGGCTTTGTCAAAGACTTCTTTGGCGATATTCAAACTTTCCGCATTGGTTCTCACAAAACTGAGGGCTGCCATCGCAGATTCTTTCATGACGTTCCCAAGATTTCCAGTCAGAACGAGTTGGTTTTTGCCTTCATAATAGGTGGCTTCGACATCCAAGGTATCGCCACCAGCCATCGTATACGCGAGTCCGGTCACGACGCCAACCATATCTTCTTTTTGAATCTTGTTGTTGCGGAAGATGGGTTTTCCAAGATAAGCCTTGAGTTCTTCAGGAGTAATCACGATTTTGTCGAGTTTGTTCACCAAAATTTCTTTGATGGCTTTTCGGACAATCGATCCGAAGAGACGTTCGAGTTGACGAACACCAGCTTCTCTGGTGTACTCTTTGATCATCGTACGAATCGCTTCGTCGGTGATTTCGAGTTTTCCAGCTTCTAGTCCATGGCTCTTGATTTGTTTTTCTGCCAAGAACTTCTTGGCAATATAAAACTTCTCAATTTCAGTGTAAGAAGATAACTCAATGATTTCCATCCGGTCACGGAGCGGCGCAGGAACGTTTTCTAAGTAGTTCGCCGTTGCAATGAAGATCACTTTCGAGAGATCGTAATCTTCCTCGACATAGTGGTCGCTAAAGAATTGGTTTTGTTCGGGATCGAGAACTTCAAGCATCGCCGAGGAGGGATCACTGCGTTCGTTGACGACCATCTTGTCGATTTCATCGATCAAGAAGACGGGGTTCGTCACTTTCGCTTTGATCATGCCGTTGATGATGCGTCCAGGAAGTGCCCCCACATAGGTGCGACGATGACCGCGGATTTCCGCTTCATCATGGACACCACCCAAACTCGTTTTGACAAACTCGCGGTTGAGCGCATTGGCGATGGATTTCGCAAGCGAGGTTTTTCCGACTCCTGGAGGACCCGACAAGCAAAGAATCGTTTGTGGGTTCTTGCCTGTCAGCATTTTGACGGACAAGTACTCGATGATTCTTTCTTTGACTTTTTCCAGTCCAAAGTGAGAGGATTCGAGTTTCTCGATGGCCACATTGATGTCTTTTTCGTCTTCGGTTTGAGTTTGCCAAGGAATCGAAATCAACGTTTCAAGATACGTACGAACGACACTCGATTCCGAAGAATTCGAGGAAAGGTATTCGTAGCGTTTGAGTTCTTTCATCGCTTTTTGACGAATGCGTTCGGGCATATCCGACGCTTCAATCATTTCCAATAGTTTCGCGGCGTCATCTTGTTTG
>JAQVKB010000221.1 GCA_028694875.1 Candidatus Izemoplasmatales bacterium | reverse complement strand
TGTTGGCGGATGAGCCAACCGGCGCGCTAGATAAAGAGTCGGCGGAGATTGTGTTGGCGATTCTGAAGAAGATTGTGGAAAATGGAAAACTGGTCATTTTGGTCACACATAGTGAGATGGTCGCCTCTCACTGTAGTCGAATTGTTCGGATTGATGACGGTGTTGTCGTGGAAGATTCCAAAAAGTACGATGTGAAAATCAAAGGCGAATACGAGAAAACGATCATGCCACGCCCCATCAAAGTGAAAGATGTGGCCAATCTATCGATTCGGAATTTGGATCGTTCTCGTAGTCGAAGTTTGATTGTTTCGATTGGAATGGCAATAGGTATTACTGCACTAGTCTTAATTTTGAATCTCGGATTGGGGCTCACCAACTATGTGACAGATGTGTATGCAGACGCTTTACAAACGATGCAAATGACCGTCACACAAAGCGATGGTAGTAGTTTTTCCGATGACAATTTAGATAACGTCGTCTCGATTGACGGCGTCGATGTGGTTCACACTTCCTCTACGATTGAGGATGCAACCTATGTCTACGGCGATCTCGATGGTGACGTAGCCAGTCTTTCGGCCTTTTATTCTGATTATTATCCCACCATTCTCTATGGCGCACTTCCGTCGCAAGATGGTGAAATGATGATCAATGAAGCCTTCGCATTGTTACTGACAGAGGATGGTATCATCACAAGCGTTGGAACACAGATTACGTTGACGTACGACGACGTATCCTTTACCTACACAATTACAGGAATATATGATGATCCTACCGATAGTTCAGATGTCGCCAATGCCTATCTCACCCACGATGATTTAACCACCATTGAAGGTGGCACGCTCGACATCAACACGCTTTATATCACCCTCGATGATGTCACCTATATTGAAAGTGTGAAGGATGACTTGAAATCGCTCGATTTCGAGACTTTCCAAGTGGACAACTCCGCGAATCAGGTATTGTCCTATATCGATTTAGGTACCAAAGTCTTAACGGGTGTCGCCATGATCTCGATGATTGTCGCAGCCATTATGATTTTCATTGTTTTGTATATCTCGATTGTGGAAAGAACGAAAGAAATTGGAATCTTGAGAGCCATTGGCGCGAGAAAGAAAGACATCCGTCGGATGTTCTTGGTAGAAGCGGGTGTTTTAGGATTTGTGGGAGGTATTTTTGGTGTCGTGTTCTCTCTTGCGATTACCATCTTGACCAATACCGTGACGTCGATTTCGTTGCAAACCACTTTGATTAGCTATGGAGTTCAAAACTATTTCCTTGGGCTTGTGGTGAGTATCATCGTTAGCCTTTTAGCAGGAATCGCTCCCGCGGTGAAAGCCGCTGATATGGATCCTGTGGTATCGCTTCGATACGAATAGGGTGATGATTCATGGCAAAACAAACCAACAAACGCCAAAAGGCGTTGAAGCGTGAGCAAAGCAAACGCAAACGAATCAATAAAATGGAGCGACAAGATGCCGTTGGATTGAGTCGTAAGAAGTTTTCATTTACCATCAAACCCAAAACATTCTTTACGATGAAAATTATTGGCATCATTTTGATACCCGCAGCGTACTTCATTTATTCTCCGTTCCTTGTTTTGGTGATGATTTACTATGTGTTTCTCTTCTTTGTGGCGATTGGCTGCGAGCACAGTTTGAATAAATCAGTAATCAAAAGCAACCATATCAAAATCCCGAAATATGACAGCGCTATTGCGCTGACACTGATCGCCATCAGTTTCTTCGGTTCTGCGTTTGGTGTTTCCGCAGGGCGTGTCGGCATGTTTGCCAATACGTTATGGATGAAATTTGTGACAGCATTAACAAATTTCGGTTCACTTCTCACTGGATCAAGAACGATATTTGGACCCGTGAAGAAGTTTGGGTTTGGCATGGCGGAAAAGCCCGAAGGGTTTATGCCAAACCGAGAAGCGTTTGAGGAATTTTTGGGAGATATGCCTCCAGGGGAATTTGGTGGTGGTCGACCTCATTTTGAGATTTCGATGGACAATATTCCCGTGGAATTTATGTTCTCGCAACTCTTGTCCACGGTGAATACGGTATTAATCTTTTCGGTCGCGATCTTCGGCATCTTGTCCTTGGTCGTGACTTATCGAAAGATTCATCGATTTGAAGAAGACATCAATGAAGTCATCACGGATGGAGAAATAGCCTTTTTGTCGGATGAAGAAATGTCGAAAATCCTTGATTTCGGCGAACAAATTGAATACTTTGAAGCAAGATAAATTCACAAACAGGCGAACCTTTCGCCTGTTTTCGTTTTTCGAGACATTCCTCGTAACATTGACACCCCTCGAAGTCGGGTGTATAATGTTATCTGCAAACCAAATCGTTTGATTTATCAAACGAGCAATGGACGAGACAAACATGTGCTGCTGAGAAACGCTGATTTCCGACAGTACGTTTTCTTTTTGTGTATTTGGAGGACGGAATGAAGGTAGAAGCACAGGACAAAAAGACAAGATTAATCCTTCACGGCGAGCCGATTTGGACTGGCTTGATTCGACTAAGTATTCCCGTCTTTTTGGTCAACATTCTGAAGACGCTACACGATCTCGTCGATGGCATTTTCTTAGGTCAAGTTCCAGGGATGATCGGGGACCAGCCGATTGCGACGCTAATGCAAAGTGCAATTGGATTGGTATGGCCTGTGTACTTCATTTTCCTTTCCTTTGGTATGGGTCTTTCCGTGGCGGGGAATGCACTGATTGGGCAATACATTGGCCGAGGGGATCGCGACTCCGCAAGAGGAAATGCGGCGAACTTGTTGCTTATGTCGACTGCGTTGGGACTTCTATTTACGCTTTTGGTTTATGTGTCGATACCATTCATTCTTCGTTGGATGGGCTCCGATGGTATGGAACTCACTTATGGGGTTCAATACCTTCGAATCCGTAGTTTCGAACTTCCGTTTTTGTTTATCTCCTTCGCGTTCCAAGCCATTCGTCAATCGACGGGGGACACGACTTCACCAGTCTTG
>JAQVKB010000220.1 GCA_028694875.1 Candidatus Izemoplasmatales bacterium | reverse complement strand
TATGATCGCGTACTTGCTTTATATTGATGTTGTCAATACGGTGATTCGTTTGGCCACGACGATTGGTACGGAGTTGGGTGTTGGTAGTGCTTCGCTTTTGGGAATCATCGTGATGGTTCAGTTTATCGCCTTCCCCTCAGCGATTGTGTATGGTCGTTTGACAAAGAAGTTCGGTGGAAAGAAGATGATTTACTTTGGCATCTTTGTTTATATCCTCGCGATCTTCTTGACCACATTAATTTCAACTTATGGTACGATATTTATGTGGATTGTCGGTGCGATCGTTGGTTTGGCACAAGGTGGTATCCAATCGATTTCTCGTAGTTACTTCGCGGCGATGTTACCCAAAGAAAAAAGCAACGAGTTCTTCGGGTTCTTCTCAGTGTTTGGCAAGTTTGCGGGTGTATTTAGCCCCTTCTTGTTGGGATTATTACAAACACAGTATGGAATCAACGCGGCATTGAACGTCTTATATGTTCCACTCGTGATTGCGGTCGTGTTGATGTTGTTTGTCAAACACGAAAAAGCCAGTGTTGCGCCAGTGACCGAATAAAAGCATTGATGAAGGAGGTTTGAAGATGGCAGATTTTCAAATGCATCTATGGATGGTGGATGAAGTCGCCTCCCAAATCTCTCGCCCTATTCAAAAAGAGATTTTGTGGATCGCGGCCCAAGGCCCCGATCCTTTTCTTTATCAACGTAGCGGAAAAACATCGGTATTAGGCAGTGTGATGCATGATACGGATACAGGAACACTGTTGCGAAGATTGGTTGAACTTACCAAAACGAGTTTGACGGAAGAAACCTATTCCTTCCTGGTGGGGTTCTTATGTCATTATGTGTTGGATATCCATCTTCATCCTTATGTGTATTACCATGTAGGAATTTATCGTCCCAACCGTCCAGAGACTCACCAACTCAGAGGACTTCATATGCGGTTTGAGCGTTCGATTGACTGCGCCTGGATTCCATTGAGGTTTTCAGTTCCATCTCGGAAATATCGAGTCACACACCGATATTATCCTGCCTACGAATTGCCCCGTGACGTCAGTCGTTTGGTGGGGGATGTCTCGAAAGAGGTGTATCACATCGAAGGTGGAGATCAAGGATATCGGGACTCGGTTGATTTCATGAGAACTGTCTTGCGACATATGGTTCCAGATCGTTTTGGATTCAAAAAGCTTGTGTATCGCATTCTCGATTTGTTCGCGAGAAGTCAAGATTTGTATTTTCGAGATTTGTCGTATTATCATCATGTCACGAATGTTGATTTTCTCAATCTCGACCATCGCACTTGGCTTCACCCGATGACGGGAACCCCTTCGAAGGCTTCTGTCCTCGAATTGTATGAAGAAGCCAAAGTGGATGCATTGCGGATTCTCCATGAAGTGGATTTATATTTATTTGAAGACAAACCGATTGATTTTGAAAAACTCTTCCCCAACCTTTCATTCAATACTGGTGTTGACTGTTTGCTGGGGGATGAACTGAAATACATTCAACCTTATGAATAAAAAGAACGCCTCGAAATTAGGATTTCGGGGCGTTTTGTTTGGAGGGTTGAACCGTGCATACATAGACGGCACTGGTTTTGGCCACATCCTTTTGGGTGACGTTGCCAAAGAAGTGCGATAGTTCCTTTTTCACCACTTGGATGAAGGAGAAGTAGTCTCCTCCTTCCGCATACTCGATGAGATCGGAAAGAAGTGTTCGGTGTTGATTGTATTCCAGTAACACAATCTTTTCTTTCGCCAGTCGTTTCATCTCTTCATAGAGTACTTGCCGTTCTTCCTTCTTTAGTCCATGGGCAACATAAGAAGCACAGACGACATCAAAGGAATGATCCTCGAAAGGAAGTTTGTGAAGCGCGTTGCCTTGAAGGAATTGGATTTGTTTCGATTTGTCTTTTCTTTTCGCAACCTTGAGCATTCCTCGAGTGGGATCCACGGCGGTCACTTGAAGTCCTCTTTCTTGGGCTACCGACGCCAATGCGCCTGTACCGCAACCCATATCGAGAACCTTTTTCCCTTGATCACAGGATAATAGTTCTTTCGCGAGTTCTAGCGATTTCCTAAAACGTTTCTTTTGTCCTTCATAGAACCAACCATAGATTGGGGCGATGAGTTCAAACAAGTACGGATAATCTTTTTTGGGAAGAAGTTTTTCCATGATGGCGGGCGGAAGATAAATCCAATAGATGATGGCGATCAATACGGTTTTGATCCACCAATCCATTGAAATGTGAAAGGCATATTCGATGAGGATGGAGAGAATGCTGATGGACAGAGCTGCATATCCCGCGAAGGTTCGCTTGGGTCGAATCAAGATTCCTAAAAAGGGAATCGCTTGGAAAAGAAGTAGTCCTTCTTGCCATAATCCGAATTCCAAACCAAGGCCAACATACATCGAAGCCATCAAAACAGGAAGAAGATTGAGCATCCGTTTTTGCGGATTGCCAAGAATCATCATCCATGAGAACGGCGCAAACATCCAAAGCGCGATGGCAATTCCCCATGAACCAAACAACACAAAAAAGCCACCCAATAGGGCGAATCCAAAAGGAAGCATCATCCATTTCAATTTTTGACGCATCAGGATCCCTCGTTTCTCTTTGCCTTTATCATAACATTCTTTGATGCAAATCCAAGAAAAAACGCCTCTTCCTTTTCTGAAAATAAGGAACATGGCCATGGTCAATTCCACCATTTTTTGAAACTTTCAGATGCCAGCGAATTCCGTCAAAAAGAGTTCACGAAGTGCTTTTTTTTCACACCCAATTTCGGTATAATGGAATCAGGAAAGGAGGGGACGACCATGGAAGAATACAAGCTTCATCGAAATATTCTTTGTATTGATCTCAAAAGTTTTTATGCGTCGGTCGAGTGTGCTTTGTTGGGTCTCGATCCGTTTGAAACCCCGTTGGTCGTCGCCGACAAATCACGGGGTGGAGGATCGATCGTCCTCGCCGTGAGTCCTTATCTGAAGAAGTTTGGCG
>JAQVKB010000219.1 GCA_028694875.1 Candidatus Izemoplasmatales bacterium | reverse complement strand
CCCGCCAACGAGTGCTTCCGCAATCTTTTTGCGGGCATCATTATAGATACGTTGCACCGTCGTTCTCGCAACCAACATTTGTTTTGCGGTTTCTTCTTGATTGTAATCTTCAAAATCGATCAAGCGAATGGTTTCGAGTTCATCAATCGTCAGAATGACCGTTTCAGCAATGCGACCCTCTGCATAAGGGCCAAATCGATGGTGCGGTGGCAACATACAGACACTGCGTTTTTTTTGTGGTCTTGGCATCAGAAAACCTTCTCCTTCCTCAGTAGGATATCATAGTTATTGACATATGTCAAATATTATTGTTCAAACATTGTGGCGATAATCTCGGGTGCTTGACGTGCAATATCCGAAACTTCCACATAAGAGAGTTGATACATCTTGGCCTCTTTTCGAAGTCTTTGACTGACTCCTTTCAAAAAGTCCACCAATTGTTGAAGTAATTCATCCGAATAATGAGCATACCACGGATTCTCCATCATGGGAAGGAAATCTTTGAGTTCTTGCACTTTCTTCGAAGTATCCATTTCTGCATATCCTAAAATACATACTTTGATCGATTGGGGATGTTTTTGAACCAATTTGTTCAAAAATTCGGGATAAAAATGGACGCCTTCCAAGACAATCTCTACGCCATTTTCTGCCATAGCATTAATCATTCCCAGCAGAAATGGCTCAAGGATTTTCGCGACAATTTCGTCATCGTCCGAATCCGGTTTGAGTCCCAAAGAAGGATCCCCTTTGGCGACAGCCATCATCAAATAATCGCTGGAAAATACGGAAAGTCCCTTTTCTTTGCGAATCATGTTCGCGACATAGGTCTTCCCAGCTTTTGCAACGCCCGTGAGAATGTAGATCATTCCACCACGGCTTCTTTCGAAAGCATCTCCTTGGTAATCTCTTCATAATATTTTTCAGAGATAATGAACTTCTTCTCGAGCACGAAATAAGATCCTCCAATTAAAAGGATTGGCAAAATCGTAATGGCGACTCTCAATAAGAAGCGCATGGTCCCCGTCGCTTGATCACGGAAGGCGAAATCCGCCGCATCGTTGATCACCATCGTTTGGGTATCTCCGTTCGTTTCAAATGTCACAACGGCCAACGCATCATACAAATCCGATTTTTGTTCCGCAGAGATATCGACATCATCCAAAATCGACGTTCTTGTCGCGATGTTCGCGATATACGTCGTTTGATCAGCTGCATTCAATTGATCGAACACGTTTTTTTGATTTTCGAGTTGACTGATATTTTGGGAAAGCAAGTAAATACCAGATACAATGAGTACCAACGTCACCAACCCTTGTTGGAGAGCCGATGCAAATTTCGCCACAAATGGGCGAAGCGAGAAAATAACCGCTTCATTGCGACTTCCAGTACGAAATTCGTTGTACTCAATCGTATTTGTCATATTGACAATAATCACCATATAGAAAATCGCTTGTCCGCTAAAAACGAGTGCCCCAAAAATGCAAGTCGTCAAAATATGGACAGGGAAGAATGAAACATAACCCATTAGAAGCATCAAGACATAGCCGAGTCCCAAAACAATAAAGCTATACTTTAGCAATTGACTTCGCGTAAAACGTTTGGCTAATGTCGCATAAAAACTTTGAATTAAGATATTCGAAACACCAAAGGTCGCAATAAAAATCAAGACCAAGGTGCCATTATATCCAAGTTCGATATAGAAGAAATTATATCCAAGCGCGACTAACAATCCGCTACCGACAGAATACAGTAACAAAGCGAGGGCAGACCAAAGCAATTGATCGTTGTTTTTGATGACGAGAAACATCCGTTTGATGGAAATCTTATCAGGCGCTTCTTCCGTCACTTCTTTCGGTTCTTTGACACCCAACACCGTGAGTAAGGTACACGCAATAAAGAAGAGGGCAAACGTGTAGGAGATAATCGAATACCCCTTCACCGCATTACCAACGGTGGTGAACGAAATAATCGCGTTTCCTAAAAAGGCACCGACTCCTGCGAACACGACTACCATCGTCGCAATTTGATCGCGGTCCTTTTTTTCTCTCGCCAAATTCAGCAACAAAGACCAATATGGAATATCATTCAGGGTGAACGCCAGTTCCCACACCAAATACATCACGCCGAAGAACACGACATAGCCCCATCCTTGAGGGCGGAAATTGAACATAAAAACAATCGCAATCGCTGTGAGAATGGCTCCGGTTAAAATCCAGGGTTTGAACTTCCCCCACTTTGTATGAGTGTTCTCCACAATCGATCCCATGATGGGGTCATTCACGGCATCCCAAACGCGTCCAATGACGAGCAAGATTCCGATGACGGAAAATTGTGCTGCCGTAAGGTTCATCGAAAACTGGACGTAGACAAGCAAAAAGGTTGCGACCAGTTGATAGACCATATCACGGCCAACGCCGCCAACACTATAAGTCCATTTGTTTCGAGAAAGTAGACGTTTCTCTAAATCCATCAAGTTCGTTTCCATGATAGCTCCTTTGCAATCAAAATTCGTTATTCCCATTATAGCAAGTTTCTTTCTGATTCTCTATCCCATCTTGAAAATTGATGCATTTTCAAGCATGGAATGACACAATGAAGTCCGCCTATGATATACTATCGCGGGTGATATTATGCAAACCATTCAATCCTATCAAGAATTTCTCGATTTATCCCAAGCACCGCTTTCCGTCTTTATTGCGAAAACAAAGATGTGTTCGGTCTGTGTTCCGATCTCAGCGAAATTGGAAACATTTATGAAGGATTATCCAGAAATACCAATGTATCAAATCTATTTAGAGGATGTCTTGGAATTTCAAGGTCAACAATTGATCTTTACGGTTCCAACCATCGTCTTCTTTTCCGAAGGGAAAGAGATTCTTCGAGAATCTCGATTCATTGACTTTGACAAAATGGAACGTTTACTCGAAATCTACCAATCATAAAAAGAAGCCGCAGAATCTAGCGGCTTTTTTGTTGAAAAAACTCTATAATCCAAGAGAACATCATCCAGCGTTGCGCATAC
>JAQVKB010000218.1 GCA_028694875.1 Candidatus Izemoplasmatales bacterium | reverse complement strand
TATCGCCACAATGTTTGAACAATAATATTTGACATATGTCAATAACTATGATATCCTACTGAAGAAGGAGAAGGTTTTCTGATGCCAAGACCACAAAAAAAGCGCAGCGTCTGTATGTTGCCACCGCACCATCGATTTGGCCCTTATGCAGAGGGTCGCATTGCTGAAACGGTCATTCTGACGATTGATGAACTCGAAACCATTCGCTTGATTGATTTTGAAGATTACAATCAAGAAGAAACCGCAAAACAAATGTTGGTTGCGAGAACGACGGTGCAACGTATCTATAATGATGCCCGCAAAAAGATTGCGGAAGCACTCGTTGGCGGGAAACAATTGTTGATTGAGGGTGGCGAGTATGAACTTTGCACGCTCGATTGTGAACGTTGCCGTAAACCAAGGCGTCTTCAAAACCGAATCCATCCCATTATCACGAATCAGGAGGATTCCCATGAATAAAATCGCAATTGCAGTTTCTGAAGACGGTCAAACCGCTCATTTCGGACATTGCTACCAATTTGTGGTTTATTCCGTCGAAGAAGGAAAAATCACAAACAAAGAAACGATTCTCAATCCGGAACACCAACGTGGCTTTTTGCCGAAGTTCTTGTACGACCATGGTATTCGCACCGTGATTGCGTCCAATCTCGGCGCGATGGCACTTCAAATCCTGAATGGATTAAAGATGGAAGTGGTGTTTGGCGTGAATGGAAATGAGGACGACGTCATGGCCAATTATTTGGCGGGTACGCTCAAGGCCAATCCAGAAGCGTGCAATCACCATGAGCATCATCATCATGATCATGACCATGACCATCATCATCACGATCATGATCATCACCATGGAGATCACAAGAAACATCATCACGAATCCTAAAAAAGTGCGCGACGGAATTCCTGTCGCGCGCTTTTCGTGTATAATGAAAGCAGGGGGTGAGTTTATGTCGCTTCGACCGAGTATAGAAATGGAACGAGTATGGGCCAAAGAAAAATATGATGTTTTGGCGAAATCGCAGAAAATTTATTTGGCGATTCGAGAGTTATTGAAGGACAAGGACTCCGATCAAAGAGAAGCTTTTTATCAGCTTCTCGAAGAGGCAAAACAAGCTCCAGATTCGGTTCAAAATCGAATCAATGCATATTATCATGTATATGGACATCTCAAGCGCGTTGTCACCCTCGATGAAAAAGTCCAGTTTGCGGAAATGTTGGATCAGGTCGTTACAGGGAGCGTCACGGACCAAACGATGAGGCAGTTTCTTCACGTTCTCGCCAAACGAGCCAACGATTCTTATCTGCTCAAAAGCACGTTTTTTCAGAAGAAGGATTAATTCCTTCTTTTTGTTTGTGAGGGTTGTATCCTTCCCCCATATTCTTTGATATAATCAAATCAAAGGAGTGGTAAGCATGGTTGTTTGGATCGTTCTATTTGTTCTTTCTTTTCTCGTGTTTTTGTGGTTTGAGTTCAAAAAGCAGTATCGTCTCGCTTTTTTGTTCAAAGGTTTGACCTCGCTTCTTTTTGTATCGACAGCAGTATGGGGAAGATTTGTCGAAGGCGTTGGCTGGAATTCAAATCAAATCCAATTTGCAGCACTCTGGATTACGGCTTTGATCATGGGATTATTAGGCGATTTGTTTTTGGTCAGTGGGAATGGTAGCCCCGTCACACGATTTTTCCAAAAAATCGAGGAGTCCGAGATCAAAACGGTCGACCGCATGGCTGGAACAATTTCGTTTGCCATCGCGCATGTACTGAATATCACCGCCTTATTGTTGATTTCGACATTGGAATGGAAAGCCGTTTTACTTTCTGTGGTTGTCACCGCCGTAACGTTCAGTGCAGGAATCTTCTTCATGAAATTGAAATTTGGGAAATTGTTGATCCCTTCGATTGGGTATTCCTTGTTGCTTTTCTTCTTTTTCGGGCAAGCCCTTTTTGGTGGTTTTTCATTGGGGACGATTCAATTTCATCTCATGGTGTTGATTGGTGCTTTTCTGTTTGCGCTTTCGGATTTGGTATTAACACCTATCCTGTATGGAGGGAAAAATCTCTTTTCTTTGAAAGCTATCAACCTTACCTTATATTATGCGGCACAAATAGTTTTGGCTTTTTCAATCTGGTATTTAGCATAAGAAAACGGTTGTATTTTTCCAAGGGAAACGTTCCATGGATGGAAACGTTTTATCTTGCTTGACATTCAAAATAGTAGGAGTATAATCATTACAGATACCCAAAGGAGATGACTTCATGAAGCTCGTAGTCTACGTGATGCATAACACATCCAAACTGGATGACTTCCTCCATTTGTTGAAGGAACAAAACATCAAGGGAGCCACGATTCTCAAAGGAACCGGCATGGCTCGAAAGCTGATTGAAAACGATGATATGGACTTTATCGGCTCCCTCAAAACGTTGTTTGACAATCCTCGGATTGAAAGCAATGTGATTTTGATGGCGCTCGAAGACGAACAAGTTCCAATTGCAATCGCTGCAGTGAAACAAGTCGCTGGAGACCTCACTCAACCGAACACGGGCATCGTGTTTACCGTCCCAATCGATTATATCGAGGGATTCAAAAAGAACTAGGAGACGATTGCATTGGATATTACCCCTTTATTTTACGCTGGACTGATGATCCTCACAGGACTTCTTTTCGGCAAACTCGCAAAGTATGTGAAACTACCCAATGTCACGGGATATTTAATTGGTGGTGTCCTTGTTGGACCCAGTGTCATTGGATTGTTGGATGAATCCTTTTTTGATGGACTGGACCTCATATCCACGATTGCGCTTGGATTTATCGCGTTCTCGATTGGTAACGAATTTAAGATTTCGTATTTCAAACGCGTCGGGACAGGTCCCGTCGTGATTGCTTTTTTTGAAGCGTTCTTCGGTGTTGTCTTCGTTCTTTTGATGTTACTTCTTTACTTTACCCTCACCCATCAATTGACCAATGAAAACATTCGATTCTCGCTCGTGCTTTCGGCAATTGCGGCAGCGACGGCTCCCGCTTCGACATTGTTGGTGATTCGACAATACAAAGC
>JAQVKB010000217.1 GCA_028694875.1 Candidatus Izemoplasmatales bacterium | reverse complement strand
GTTCCTCCAACCCCAGTGTTGTGACCGTAGATGATACTGGGTTAATTCTCGCCATGAATCCGGGAGTATCGACGATTACGACCAGGACGGACAATGGCGTCAGTACATCGTATTTGCTTCATGTATATTATCAATATCAAGCGTATCTTCAAGACGAGTTTGAAGAGAATGAGTCTTTCTCTACCGCGAATATCATCACTCAAAATGGAACGACGTTGAATGGAAGTTTGAGATCGAACCAAGATATTGACATCTATAAGGTCTACTTATTCAAAGGAGACAGTATCTCCGTCTTTTTGAGTCCTGAAGATGTTGAACATGTTCCCTTTTATTTTGTAGGATTTGTCGATCAGAATCAACAATTGTTATCGATGAGTTTGGAACTCAATACGTATCATATTTTGACGAGTTCTGTTCCAGCCAATGGTTATTACTATCTATTTATCATGGCACTTCCGAACGCTCCTTTCGAAGAGCCAAGTATTTACGAGTCTTTCATTTATTGGGAATAATAGTCTATTCAAGACAAAAAAATAACCATGCTTGTGCGGCATGGTTTTTTGTTTGGAAAAGAAAACTAAAGTGTTGGGGATACGGTATAGGTATATTCTGTCAAATCCAGTTCGCCAAACGGGACACTGTCCTCGATAGAAGTTTTGTCAAAATACGATAAGATCCAATCCAAAGTATCTTTCGTAATCTCAATATCGGAGAGATATGTTTTATCGAGAGAGAGGACCACTTGTGGCGTCGGTAAGGTAGAGATTTCTACATCAAAGAACAAGCTAATCTTCGAATCGATATTGAAAATCGTATGATTCTCAAAGGCGACAACGACCTCAATTTGATCCTCCTCGGTGACTTTGGCATATAACTTGTCAATCATAATATAGTCGTTGTAATAAATATACTGTGTCGCGTTGTCCATATTTTCTGATAGAGGATCATACGAAGCATTCAACTCAGAATGAATCACGGAAAGAATCATTAAGTTGAGGAACTCTTCAAAGAGGGTGTAATCATCCTCCGTTGAAAGCGGATTGAAGATCCGAACGAGTTTGATCAAAGCCAAAGCTTCCAAATCGCCATCGGATTCGTAGACATCTTGTGGTAGATCTGAAGACAATACTTCCGCATGGATACGACTAGCGGCCACCATCGCACCCACGAAAGCGAGTATGAAAAGTACAAAAAGGACAAGAACTAGTCTTTTGATGAATTTCATATCATCACCTCTTATCCATACTGTATTCGATGACGGCATAAAAAGCAAGACGAATTTATCTATTTGTATAGAACTCATGATATTTCAAACACAATAGTATTTATATAAATATTGTAATATTTTTATCATTATATTTCGCTTTTTTTTATATTTATATAAAAGTAATCCGCTTTTTTCCGAAAATCGAAATCTATTTTTTTCAAGTTAGTGTATAATGAATGCGTTACTCGCAAACGATAGATATTGATGTTCATTCCTTGAAATTGGGTATAATTACCTCAATTCAACATGTGGGATTCGACGTGTTCGGATGCCATTCGCGATGAAAGTTACTTGATTTTTGACAGACTTCATTTCGAGGATGCGATACAAGACTCATCCTCGGAGATTGTAGTTTGACGTTGTCAAGGGCTACAGTTTCTTTTTTTTATGGCCAACAAATGGAATTGGTGGGCTCTAGAAAGGAAAATTCATCGGTTATTGCAAGCAAAGATTGTATGAAAGTGATGGGGAAAACATGATGAAAAAACAAGAAGCACAACACAAAAGGATGACGCTCGTATTCTCTTCTGCAGTACTCCTCTTGCTTGTGCCTTTTCTTTTTGTGATGGCATTTCAGTTTGTTGGTACAATCCTTTTTCCAATATTCATCGCAATTGCGATGGTATTGACGGGATTCTATTTTGTCAACATTTTATCGGTTCTGAAGTTGAACCCAAAAAAAAGTGCGTCCAGTGATGATGTGTCTACACTCATTGATCATATGGAGTATGCCAAACCGGTACAAGAAACCATTCTATCTGGCGAAGCATCTTTGGAAAATCGAGTCACAGAGCATGTGGAAGATGCGAACGAAGAGGAAGAACCTGATTCGAATCCATCTACCCTACAAGATGCCATCCTCGAAGAATTGCCACTCGATCAACCCGTTGAAATCCTCTCCACCGAAATTCAAATCACTTCAGAACTATTGGAAAAACATCGCCCCGTCAAAATCACGCCGAGACCACATCATTATGAAGTCCCCATTGAACCCAAAAAATATTGTGATTCTCTGTTGAAATACATGACGGAACAAGGTTTGTCGTTGGATCAAGCCAACCTTCGCGAAACCTTTGCGTCGATGGCAACATCCAAACTAATCGTCATCCAAAAGACGAATCCACTCCTCGCAAAGCGATATTTGGAAATTCTTACCGATTATCTCGGCGTCCACCTTTGGGTGGATGAGATCCAAAAAGATTTGCAGCAATATGAGAATTTGTTCTTGAATGATGGTACCTTTGTCAAATGCCTCAAAGAAGCCACGGCTCATCCTCATCGCATCTATATCATGGCCTTGGAAAACGTGGAACTTGCACAAGCTTCTACCTTTTTCCGTCGTATCGTTGAATTTGCGAAAAATCCTTTGATTCCATTGACCATCGAAAACCAATACAATGCCATCAAAGCCGCAATTCCTTCGAATCTATGGTTTTTTATGATTCCGAATGCAGAAAATGAAGTTCCTTTCTCGATGAATTTGGCAGAAGCCGCGGTCTCTTTGGAGTTGGACATTCAACTTGTCTCCCCCAAAGAAGAAGTCCAAGAGAATGGTGTGAAATTATCTTTGGAAACCTTCGAGAATTTGTTGTTTGATGGTTATGAACAGCATTATATTGAAGAGTCTGTTTGGAAGAACCTTGATCATGTCGAAGATTATTTCTCCCAAACCCAACCGTTTACCATCGACAATCGTTTGTTCCGACAAATGGAACGGTATACCTCCACTTATTTGATGTTTGGTGGAGACCCGAATGATGCCCTAGACCGAATGTTATATGCGAAATTGCTCCATGTCCTTTCGC
>JAQVKB010000216.1 GCA_028694875.1 Candidatus Izemoplasmatales bacterium | reverse complement strand
ATTATGCGGTTCATTATGCCAGTGTCTATCGAATGTACTGGCGTGAAACCAAAGACAACGTCTTGAGCATCGAACAAAGCTTCCATCAAGTGGGACGTCCCGTGATTGCGAACGCACTCGGGATTGCGATCGGGCTCACGGTCTTGGTCTTCTCCCCGCTCACGATCCATCGCAATGTGTCGATTTTGATGTGGGTTGGAATGATGACAAGTGTGTTTGTGACCTTAACATTACTCCCAACACTTTTCAAGTATTTCCCACCAAGAAACAAAGGAAATCGTCCGCTCCAATAAGAAAACTCCACGATCTCAATCGAGACGTGGAGTTCTTTTTTTATTCAACGTTTTGATAATGGTGTCGCAAACGAATCAAACGTTCGAGAATGATCGTATAGAGTACGGTCTCAATGGGCATTTTGACAATTCGAATCGGAAGAAAGGCCCAAAAGGCGGTACCGCTATACATCATCGTAAGCCATAAAGGCGTCAAGATCAAACTGACGAGGACATACAACACTTGAACCAAAAAGTAGATTCGTTGAAATTCACTTTGTTGAAGCCGCTTCATCCATAACAAAGGTGCCGTTGTCACGACCACAAGAACAAACAGAGACAAGACGATGAGGAGAATGCGGTAGAAATCGGTGAAGTCCGAGTTCGCAGAAAGCAATGTTCGGTCGAAGGCAAACCAAATCGTGAGTCCCGTCGCGACCAATCCAAAGCCAAGATTGATGAAGAGATAGCTTCTTTCCCCTTTGGCAGGACGGAAACGATAAAGCAATGAAGGCAGAACGCCATAGAGAATCGCATTGAGGGTAAATCCAGGGAAGAAAACACCGCCGCCCGTCCCAAACAAGAAATAGCCTAGGATGTCTTGCACAATACCAGCAAACCCACCGACGACAGGTCCAAAGAAGATACTCACAAGGATGAGGGGCACATAACCAATTCCAAACTTGAGAATCGTCGAAGACGGAGGATAGGATATCGAGAGGATTTGACTTAAGATCACGCCTATCGCAACCAAAAGTCCCGTAAGAATTAAATGTTCTAGTTTTAGTTTCAAGGTTGTTCTCCGTTTCTACAAAGAGAAATCAATCGGGGTTTGTCCCGTCTTGAGAAGAAATTCGTTGATTCGTGAAAATGGTCGACTTCCAAAGAAGCCGCGATACGCCGACAATGGTGAGGGATGCGCACTTTCTAGAATGAGATGAATCGGATTGGTGATGAGCGCTTTTTTGCTTCTCGCAAAGGAGCCCCACAAGACAAACACCATCGGCGTTGTTTTTTGATTGAGCAAGGAAATGATGTGGTCGGTAAACGTCATCCAACCGAATCGTTGATGGGACAAGGGTTGGTGTGCACGAACACTCAAGATCGCATTGAGTAACAATACGCCTTGATTGGCCCATGGAGTCAAATCGCCTGATACCGGTTTTTTTACACCCAAATCACTCACAAGTTCCGTAAAGATATTTTGAAGCGATGGCGGTAATTCGATGCCCCCTGGCACCGAAAAACTCAAGCCCATCGCTTGAAATTCGTTGTGATAGGGATCCTGTCCAAGGATTAAGACTTTGGTATCTTGAAAAGAAGTTTCACGCAACGATTGAAAAACATGATGAATCGGTGGATAACATGGGAATTGGTTGTATTCCGCTTTGACACTCTCCACGAGATTCACAAAATAGGGTTTTTGGAATTCGTCTTGAAGCAATCCTTGCCAATCATTATCCAACATGTTTTTCATCCACAGTAATCGTTCTTTTGATTGAGCAAGATCCATTCGAGCAAGTTGCGCAACCCGACATGTCTGTCAAGTCTTCACAACCCTCAGGGACCTTCGTTTGTTCATTGACGCGATAACTTACGACAAACAAGACCACAACCAAAACGGTAACGACTCCGGCAATCAAATATGGCATTTAAATCACCACCGTATCAATGATTGCTTTGACTTCCGATTTGATTTTGGCAATCGTCGAAAGTGCCGCCTCTCCAGTCACACCGACAACACCAATATAGACTTTGAGTTTGGGTTCGGTTCCAGAGGGGCGAAGGACAAACCAACTACCATCGGACAAAAAGAATTTCAAGACATTGGAAATAGGAAGCACAAGCGCGGTGGTATTTTGGCCTTCTTGGCGAACTCGCTTTTCATAATCTTCTGTCGCGACGATGTCAAACCCGGCGACATTTTTGGGCGAATGTTGGCGGAAGTATTCCATAATCGCATCAATGCGCTTCTTTCCTTCCATTCCAGCCAGTTCGATATTCACGAGATCTTCGCGGTAATTGCCATAGGTTTCATAGATATCTTCCAAGACATCCACAAGGGTCTTGTGTTCTTGATTCCAATAGAAATTCGCGGCTTCGATGGCGAGTGCCATCGCTTGTAGTGAATCTTTGTCGCGAACGCCATCGTTGACGACATAGCCATACGACTCTTCATAGCCAAAGAAGAATGTTTTGTCCGTGCCTTCTAAGAACCTTGCTTGTTCGCCAATGTATTTGAATCCCGTTAACGTAGAAATCACTTCGAAGCCAAAGCTTCGTGCGATTTTCGCTCCAAGATTGGAAGTCACAACCGTATTGAAAACGACACCTTTTTGGGGCAGGAGTCCAAGTTTCTTCTTTTCTTCCAACAAATAGCGAATCAAAATCGCACCCGTTTGATTCCCCGTCAAGAGCACATATTCGCCTTGATGTTTCACCGCAACTCCAAGTCGATCCGCATCGGGATCGGTCGCAATTAACAAGTCCGCATCGACTTTTTTGCCAAGTTGAATGGCGTGTTCAAAAGCGGCTGGATTTTCGGGGTTGGGGCTCTTCACGGTGGAAAAGCTTGGATCATGAACCATTTGTTCTTGAACCGCTTCAAAAGGATATCCACATTCTTTCAGCAAGCGACTTCCAAGTTCCGCGCTCGTCCCATGGAGCGGCGTAAACACAGTCTTGATGGTCGTTGTCGCCTTCGGATACAAACGAATCGACTTCACAAGTTCGAGATAGGCCGTATCGATCGTTCCATCCAAAATATGAAGATATCCATCTTGTTTCATCGCTTCGTCGGACATCACATGAACGGAAAACACATCCGTCACTTGATTG
>JAQVKB010000215.1 GCA_028694875.1 Candidatus Izemoplasmatales bacterium | reverse complement strand
GTTGGCGATGTCATCGAATTTGAAGATTTACCCATAACATTGCAAGACGTGCTTCCCGAAAATCTCGACCTTGATATTGTCTATGAAGACGATGATGTCTTGGTCGTGGACAAACCATCCGGCATGGTCGTTCATCCGGCGCCAGGACATAGGAGTGGAACACTTGTCAATGCATTGCTCTATCATGTCAATCTCTTGTCGGATATCGGTGGAGAATTGCGCCCAGGAATCGTTCATCGAATTGACAAAGATACCTCAGGTCTTTTGATGGTCGCCAAAAATGACGTTGCACATCGAAAGCTCGCGAAAGAACTGAAGGACAAAAAAACCGAAAGAACCTATTTGGCGATTGTTTCTGGTGTCATCAAAAACCCTGATGGAATCATTGATGCCCCGATTGGTAGAAGCATCACCGATCGTAAAAAGCAAGCCGTAAAATCCGGTGGAAAAGAAGCCGTGACTCGCTTTGAAGTCGTCGAACGCTTTGAAGATGCGACGCTTGTAAAATGCCATTTAGAGACAGGTAGAACGCATCAAATTCGTGTCCATATGGCGTACATCAAACATCCCTTATTGGGCGATGGCGTGTACGGGAAAGCACTGAAAGGTGATGACTTTGGTCAATACCTTCATGCCCAAACGCTGGGATTCACGCATCCTCGGAATGGCCAAAAGATGTCGTTTTTCTCGCCTCTTCCCGAAGCCTTTGAAAAGAAACTTTCCGAACTCCGAAACCAGTGAAAACTGGTTTTTTTTCTTGCCTTCTTGACAAAGTATCAGGCGAGGAATATACTAAAAGTGACCATGTGGTCACCAAAGGAGTGATGCGTTTGGAACAAGAAACTGGAACACGAAAAAAAATCCTTGATGCGGCGCTTCAAGAATTCGGTTCCAAAGGGTATTCGCATGCCTCAACGAATCGTATTCATGAAGCGGCAGGAGTTTCCAAAGGCGTCGTTTTTAAGCATTTCCAGTCCAAAGCAGGTCTTTACGCGGCTGTATTTCGAAAAGCATTTGATAAAATGCTTCTCGCGATGGAGTCGCAACCGTTTTATGCCGATCCTGATCCCTTTGAACGCGTGATGCGCGTCACGATGTGGAAAATTCTTTACACCAAAGATCATCCTTTGGATACTCAAGTCATGACGGAAGGTATTATGAATCCTCCCAAAGAATTACAAGGATATCTCGGCGAACACTTGGATTCCCTCATGAAGACCTCGGTACGTCATTTCTTTGAGGACATCCCCATGGATCAAGTGAACCCCATTTATTCCAAAGAAGAAGTCATCCGTTTCTTGGAATATGGTATTTTGGGGCTCCAACAAACCGTCGTCAACCAGAAGATGTCGATGGACCAACTCGCCGCGTTTCGCGACGAAAGCATCCGCTTTTTACAGATTATATTGAAAGGAATGGAAATCAAACATGGCGAACGCATTTGAAGTCAAGAACTTGAAATTCCGCTACCCTAAGAACGCGGAGGATACCATCAAAGGCATTGAGTTTGATGTCGAAGAAGGAACCGTATTTGGTCTATTAGGACCCAGTGGCGCAGGGAAATCAACCACCCAAAAAATTCTTTCAAAATTGTTGGAAGACTACGATGGTTCGATCACGTATTTCGGTAAAGATTTAAAACACTATGGCAAAGAATATTATGAAGAAGTGGGCGTTGGTTTCGAAATGCCCGTGCACTTTAACAAATTGACGGCGATGGAAAATCTGGCTTACTTCTCTGGCCTTTACCAAAATCACATCGATTATGAAGCGTTGTTGACAAAGGTAGGACTGTACGAAGCGAGAAATCAAGCTGTTGGAGAATTTTCAAAAGGCATGAAAGTACGTTTGAATTTTGTTCGTGCGCTTCTCAATGATCCGAAAATGTTGTTTTTGGATGAACCGACTGCTGGATTGGATCCAAAAAATGCCAAGATTATCAAAGATTTGATTTTGGAACTGAAACGCAAAGGAAAAACGATCTTCATTACCACCCATTTGATGGGGGATGTCGAACAACTTTGTGACAAAGTCGTTTTCATTCACAAAGGGAAAATCACCGAAACGGCGACGGTTCGAGATCTCAAATTGAAATATGGAAAGAAAGAAGTCAAAGTCGAGTATTACCAAAACGAAGAACTTCAAACGGAAGTCTTTCCACTGGATAAGATTGGTGACAACAAGGCTTTCCTAGATATCATGAAGGGACAAACCGTTGAGACCATCCACTCTGGTGAAACGACGCTCGAAGACATCTTTATCAAGGTGACGGGAGAGGATCAGGATGCGTAGAATCCTTCACCTTTGGAAGGGCGAGATCTATCGTCTCTTCAAATACAATATCATTGTGTTTGGCATCATTGTCTCGTTGATTTGGGTCTTAATTTTAGCATTATCCGATGTCAATACCGCCAAAATGTTGGCACCAGCCTTGGTTCTCATGGATGGTGGATTGATGAGCATTATTCTTCTAGGCAGCCAATATTTCCTCGAACGCCAAGAAGGATCCATGCATGCCGTGATGGTTTCCCCGGCCAAACTCTCGGAAGTGTTGATTGCGAAGGTTGGCAGCGCGTTGGTGACTGGATTGATTTCTTTGGTCATTGTGGTCGGAGGAGTCCTCATTTTTCATGGAAACGTCATCCAAATCATCCCGATGATTTTCTACATGATTTTGGTGATCCTTGCCCATACGGCCTTGGGTTTTCTCCTGGCGCTTTATTCTCGGGACTTTCTCCAGATGTTGGTGCGATATATGGGTATTATCTTGCTCTTTATGTCACCCTATTTGTTATTCCCGTTGGGTGTCATTCCACAAAGTCTCGACTTCTTAAGTTATCTTTCCCCGTCGTATGCAGGACAACTGTTGTTCTCATCGACGGTGAGCGATGTCGAAACTTGGCGCATTATCTTCTGCGCCGTGTATCTCGCGGTCATTCCCGCGTTGTTGTATCCGTTTGTGGTGTATAAAGTATTTGTGAAAAAAGCATTGGAGGGTTGATCGTCGATGAAAAAATACTTGTCGCTTTTGCGATATGAGTTCAAAACGATTCTCAAAGATTCGATGTCGATCATCATGATTACGTATCCACTCTTGATGTTGTTTATCCTCGGGTTCT
>JAQVKB010000214.1 GCA_028694875.1 Candidatus Izemoplasmatales bacterium | reverse complement strand
GTGCTCTTCCGATCTTCGGGAGAAGGCACGCTGGACTTGATAGCGACAACACCTACCGCGAGAGGAGATCGTCCCATCAAAGACATGGTGATTCAATCGATTACCGTGGATACATTCGGTGAGATTTACCCCAACCCAGTCCGAATTTAAGATTGAACCATAAAAAAAATCATGCGATTGCATGATTTTTTTGTTATTTTATGTCTAGTCCTGCAAGTCCAGCAAGATTCAACAAATTCCATGGTTTGTTGAAATTTGGTTGGAAGAAGAAATCGACAAATGCCAGATCTTCAATCGTCATCTTGTTTTGAATCGCGACGGACAACGTGTTCATATGTTGCGTTACGTCAAGCTTCGAAAGAATCTGTCCACCAAGCAATCGACGAGACTTCTTGTCAAAGACAACCTTGAGCATGACTTCATCATATTCCGGCATGAATTCGGGACGATTATGATCTTTGATCATGACGGTTGCGACATCAATCCCTTGTTCTTTGGCCACAATCTCAGTTAGTCCCGTGGAGGCAATCCCATATTCATAGATTTGAATCCCGGATGTTCCTTGTGTTCCGAGGGCTTTTGTCGTCGGCTTGACCAAGTTTCTGCCGACAAGCGTTCCCATCCGAACCGCATTGGTTGCCAATGGAATGTATCTTGTTTCATTCAGAGGATTATACTTCACCGCGGCACTATCACCACACGCAAAAACATCCTCACAAGACGTTCTCATGTATTCATCCACGAGAATCGCTCCTTGTGGCGTCATCGCGACTTGTCCTTCAAAGAGTTTGGTATTGGGACGGAATCCAATACAAAGGATTACCATGTCGGCGTCATAAGCACCACGGTTGGTCACGACTTGATGAACCAATCCATGGGTGGTGACGAACTCAGATACTTTTTCTCCAAGAGCCAAGGTAATGCCATGGTCACGGAACGCTTTTTCGGCAACGTCGGTGAATTCTTTGTCCAAATACTTAGGCATGATTCGATCTTCGGCATCGATCAGAACGACTTCTTTTCCTTGAACCGCGAACGCTTCTGCCAATTCAACCCCAATATATCCCGCACCGACCACCGTAATCTTTTTGGCCGCAGCGGCTTGGGCGATGATTTCGTTCGAATGATTATAGTTTTTAGAAAGCAAGACATTCGCTGATTCGATACCAGGAATACGTGGGATAATGGGCCATGATCCCGTCGCAATCACGAGTTTGTCAAACGTATCCTCAAAGGTGTCTCCCGTGACCAAATCTTTGACGAAGACCTTTTTCCCTTTTGTGTCGACGGAAAGAACTTCGTGTTTCATTTTCGTCGTTGCGCCTAAAGAAGCCAATTCTTCTGGAGACGAATAAAACAAACCTTTGGGGTCTTTGACTACGCCCATGACATAGAGCGCAATACCACAAGATAAGAACGAAATATTGTCATTGCGTTCATAAACGGTAACTTCCGCTTGTGGATGCAATTTTAAAATGTTTTTGACAGCTGCCGTTCCCGCGTGGGTGCAACCAATCACGATGACTTTCATGAATCATCCCTCCTATACATGTACATTATACTAAAAGAAAATATATTTTCATAATGAAGTGATAATCTATTTTCATCAAGCGCTTTCACGAAAACACGCAGAAACTCGCGCTATCTGACAAGAAATAAAAAAGAAAAGCGGGACAAATGAAATGATAAGATGTTAGTAGACACAAAAAAAGCACTGTGTTTACTGGCATCTTTTTTGTTTTGTCTTATTGTTTTGGAATTGTTTTGTTCTACAGGCTTTCAATCCTGTCTGTATTGGTATTATTATGGAGTAAGAACTAAAGAGGATATCAGCGAAGGAGGGAAACAATAATGGGGCGACCGAAGGGTGGCAAGAATCTCTATTGGAGCAAGGAAGCGAAATACGAATATGTACAACTTGTTTTGAATGGAGAGGTGGGAGTACGAGAATTAGGAAGGCAGAACCATGTCAGCAACGGGATGATCAGCAGATGGGTGAAGAAATACAAGGCAGGAGGAATCGAAGCGCTCGAGAACAAGAAAAAGCCAGGGAATCCAATGGCGAAGTACCAGAAGCGGAAGGAACTGACGGCGTTTGAGCAACTGGAATACGAAAACATGAAGCTTAGGATAGAGGTAGAGCGATTAAAAAAAGGGTACACCGAGGCGGAGGTGATGTCCATAAGACGAAAGAAATCATCCAAATGAAATATGGAATCATCGATGAATTATCCCCGCGATACAACATCAGCTCTCTCTGCGCTCAAATGGAGGTATCCAGAAGCGGATACTACAAATGGTTGGGAAGGAAAGGCGTTTTGAATCCATATCAAAAGAATCGAGAAGATCTGAAGGCCCTAATCATTCCGATACATGAATCCCATAAAACATACGGATACCGAAATATAGCGCAAAACATCCGCAATGTGACAGGTTGGATGTTCAGCGACTGGTTATGTCACCAGTGTTGTAAGGAGCTACATATCCGGTCCGAAGCAAGAGATCGCTTCAACGCGCCCGGAGGAGAACATGAGATTTTCCCAAATCTCTTGAATGGAGATTATACAGCTTCGAGACCATTTGAAAAAGTGTGCACGGACACGACAATTCTCCATCATCATGGAAAAACTTATGATTGGAATCTGTATGTCGATTTAGTGGACAATTCGATCATCGCATACGATCTACGTCTGGGGCAGCATGGAAGTGGAGTCAAAAACCACTTTATGGCTCTCAGCAGATTCCTTCAAGAGAAACAAAAAAGAGGGTACAACGACCTGGTTACGATTCTGCACTCGGATCAGGGATCGATATACACCTCTCGGGCATTCAATGCCCGTCTACATTATACCATACGACGCTCGATGTCGAGAAGAGCAACTCCAACGGACAATCCAGTAATAGAGGCTATCAACGGTTGGATCAAAGATGAGCTGAAGGCTGATTTCAATCTGGAGAAGGCAGACGATATCCACAAAGCAATAAGGGAATATGTAAAGTACTATAATACCATTCGTTTGGCATGCGCTTTGAAATACAAAAGCCCACTTCAGTATCGTTCTGAACTGGGCTTTCAATAAAATGCTTTTTTTCTGTCTACAAACTGTTTACTTATTCAA
>JAQVKB010000008.1 GCA_028694875.1 Candidatus Izemoplasmatales bacterium | reverse complement strand
ATAAATTAACGTTCTGAAGATAAAAAGGGTCAAAATCGACTAAAATCGAGCATATTATCGCTATTTATCCTAATTTTAAGCACAAAAAAAGGCCTTAATATTGTATCAGACCTATTCTAGTTAGATGGCGGAGAAGAGGGGATTCGAACCCCTGCACCCTTTTACAGATCTACTAGCTTTCCAAGCCAGCCCCTTCAGCCACTTGGGTACTTCTCCGTTTGATGAAGTTAACGCATCGAGAAAGGCGATCCATTGGGGTGAATCGCCTTGTCATGCGAATGGCGGAGTAAGAGGGATTTGAACCCTCGCGCCGGTTCCCCGACCTACGCCCTTAGCAGGGGCGCCTCTTCGGCCGCTTGAGTATTACTCCGTGCAGACAGTTAGCCATTTCATTTTATATTATTATCGACTAACTGTCAATTGTTTTTTCTCCTAGTTGACGTAGGTTTCTTCCTTCTTTTCCTCTTCAGGAACAGGCTTCGGAAGCTCTTTTTCAACGGCTGGCTTTTTGGTTTCTTTTTTGTCTTCATTCAGCGCTTTGGAAGACTCGCGATATTTACGATATCCACCAAATCCATCCCATCCAAGATACACCCCGCCACCAATCGCGATCAACATCACGATGAGGGAAAGTGCCTTTTGAATGTTCGTCCCCATAATCGTCATCACGAGGATGGCGGGTGCGAGGGAAGCAAAAACATAATGCGCCCAGAATTTGAGGGACTCGGACTTTTCTTTGAAGTAGAATGAGGACGCAAAGAACACCAATCCCCGAGCAAACAACACGAAAGCTAACATGTATCCGTAGAGTCCGCCCCAGAAAGCGTCATTCGCGTTGCCACTGAAGACCACGAAAAGCATGAGTCCACCAATGACAAAATCAAAGAAGATTTCAAACAAGTTGATTGTTCTTAACGCTTCCGCTTTGAGTGTCTTCATGAGAGGAACGACACGGAAAATCGAGAAGAACACGATGGTGATGCCGGAGACGGCAAACACAATTTCATTTCCAAGCAAAAGCATGAGAATTCCTGCCGCAATGAGAATCGCTGCAAGAATCCATTTTACGGCCCAGCCATAGCCGAATTTCGGTTTGTTCATAAAAATCCCCCTTTACAAAGGTATCCTTTGCGATTATATTATAGCGCAAATCCAAGAAAAAAAGAAGTTTGCGCAAGATTTCCACACGAAAACAAAAACGAACCTCATCGAATCGATCAGGTTCGTTTGGTTTAGTCTTTGAGTTGAACTCGGTTTTTACCAGAGTTCTTGGATTCGTACAAAGCTTCATCGGCATCCTTGATGAACTGTTCAAACGATTTGGTAATTTGTGCGTCGGTTCCACTCACACCGAAACTCGCTGTCACTCTGATTTTATGGTTTTCATGGACAATCATCATCTTCTCTACGAGTTGGCGTAATTGATCCGCAATCTCATAAGCATCGAGTGGGGTAACCCCTTTGATGAACATGATGAATTCTTCTCCACCAAAGCGTGCGAAGACATATCGTTGGTCAATCGTTTTCAAGATTTTTTCACACACTTCACGAAGGACGCGGTCACCTGCCAAATGACCATAGATATCATTGATTTCCTTGAAGTCATCCAAGTCAAACATGATGAAGGAAATCGGCGTCTTATGAATCACGGCATCATCAAAATATTCGATTGCTTTCACATAGAAAACACGACGATTATAAATTCTTGTCAAATCATCGAACGTCGCCATGATTTCCATCTTCTTCATTTCCAAGATGTGATTGGTGATGTCTTGATAAGTAATCAAGTATCCTAAGAACCGATGATTTCGTGTGAGTTCTTCAATTTTTGCTTGGAAATAGATGGTCTCATTTTGATTTTGAATCGAAACTTCACGTGTTCCGTTCTCAATTAAATCTTCGACAAATGTCGGATCCTGCGAATGAAAATCATGAAGGCTCATTAACGTGTTTCGTTGTGTGAAATCGAAGGTCTTTTCTGCGAAGTTGTTCATGGAAATCACGAAATATTTGCGGTCGAGAATGAATACAGGGAAGGAAGCTTCTTCGAAGACGCGACGATAGGCGAGCGGTGTTAAATCGAAAAGTTCATATTTATAGAGCGCAAAGAAGGTCACGATGGCGAACATCGACGTCGCAATCGGCGCAGGATCGACCAAGAAGGTCTTCGGCATGACGAGATTGACGATGGCCATGACGCAAAGGAACATCGAAGCCAACATCATGGTAAGAGGATTCTTTCTTCGAGAACGCAAAGTTCTTTGAGAGGTTTTGGCATAATTGTATACGGCCATCACCAACAACAATAGGTTATACCCCATGAGGATGTAATAAAGCGGTCCCTTCTCGTAGACAACCCCAGTAAATCCAGGACCAAATACACTGTTGGTCACAATTTCATGAGAATGAAAATAGAGGGTTTGAATCCAGGTAAGCGGAGTATCGAGTGCTTGCCAAGGATATAACATGTTCGCAATCAAAGCAACGGTTGGAATATGAACTAACAATAACATTGTTCGTGTGGAGAATCGTCGTCGCTTTTCTTTCTGTTGAAAAGACATCATGAACCAGATCGTTGGAATAAACAAACGACCAATAAATTCAATATGCGAAAAGACAAGAATTCCAAACTCCGAGTCTGATAAAATCATTGAGGCTTCGCCAAACAAAAACAGTACGTTGACAATCGAAAATACGCCCAATAATTTTAATCCTATCAACATCTCGCGGCGGGTAAAGATAAAGACCGCCGCAAAAATCATAAAACTTGCGATCGAAAATAATAATGATGCGAGCAAGAAATCAAAACGCACGGTCACACCCCCCACGGCTGAGACTTTCGGAACTTATCTTTCGTTGGGTGGAAGCATTGTTAATTGAAGACGCTTCCGATCAAGGTCGACTTTTTCGACCCACACTTTCACGATGTCGCCAACAGTGACGACTTCGAGTGGATGTTTCACAAATTTCTTGGAGAGCTTCGAGATATGGACAAGTCCATCTTCTTTGATACCGCAATCGATAAACGCGCCAAAATCGACAACGTTTCGAACCGTCCCTTGAAGTTCCATCCCTGGACGCAAATCTTCGAGTTTCAACAACTCGCTTTTGAGCAGCGGTTGTGGGTACTCATCGCGAGGATCTCTTGTTGGTTGGGTAATGGCATCCAACAAGTCGTCTAACACGACATCGCTAATCCCGAGATCATGTTTGAGTTTGGTTTTATCGGCAGTGCCGACCTTCAGTTGGCAAATCGGAGTACCAATGTCTGTTTTCTTGAGACCAATTTTGTCGAGCAAGGTTTCGGCGAGATCATACGATTCCGGATGAATCGGGGTTTTGTCCAGCGCATTCCGTGAATCAGGAATACGCAAGAAACCAATCGATTGTTCGAAAGTTTTCGGGCCGAATTTGGGCACCTTGGCAATTTGAGCACGATCTTTGAAAGGACCGTTTTGTTCGCGGAAATTGACAATGTTCTGCGCCACTGATTGAGAAAGACCAGAAACATATTTGAGTAGGGACATCGACGCGGTATTCACATTGACCCCAACTTGGTTTACTGCCGTCGATACTACGAAATCGAGTGAATCCGAAAGTTTAGCCTGTCCGACATCGTGTTGGTATTGACCCACACCAATCGACTTCGGATCAATTTTGACGAGTTCGGAAAGGGGATCTTGAATCCGTCTCGCAATTGAGACAGCACTACGTTCTTCCACGTGGAATTCCGGAAATTCAAGTCTGGCTAGATCACTGGCGGAATAGACAGAAGCGCCAGCTTCACTGACAATCAAATATTGACAAGGTAATTTGAATTCTTGAATCAATTCGACGATGAACGCTTCCGTTTCGCGAGAAGCGGTTCCGTTTCCAATCGCCAAAATATCGATATGGTATTTGCGAATCAAATCCAATGTTTTTTGTTTCGCTTCGACCACTTTCCGTGGATCTGCCGATCCACCTGTTTTGGCTTCGTGAGGATAGATCACGGTTTTGTCGAGAAACTTGCCAAACGGGTCGATGACGGCCATTTTGCATCCAGTACGGAATGCCGGGTCGACACCCAACACCATTTTTCCCTTCAAAGGTGGTTGCAATAACAAACCTTTCAAATTTTCAGAGAAAATATGAATTGCTTGGTCTTCGGCACGTTCCGTGAGTTCCGCACGAATTTCCCGTTCGATGGAAGGCGCAATTAGTCGTTTGTAGGCATCTTTGATGGCATTCTCGATAAGCTCATTAGCAATCGAGGACCGATTTCCAATCACTTGCCGTTTCAAATAATCATGGATGTCTTCGGTCGGAGCGTCAATCTTCACAGAAACCATTTTTTGATCTTCCGCCCGATTGATGGCGAGGACACGATAGAGTTTGATGGCTTTGAGGCCTTCATCATAATCGTAGTAATTTTGATAGGTGCCGTATTCATCGACGGCATCTTTTTTCTTGAGCGTGACAATCTTTCCATTTTCGACAGTCTTCTCACGAATTCGTTTGCGATAATCCGCATTGTCCGAGACCAACTCCGCGATGATGTGAGAAGCGCCTTCCAAGGCGTCTTGGATGCTTGGTACTTCTTCCGTGAGAAAGGCTTCCGCCATCGCTTCCAAGGAACCTTCGGTTGGAAACATCAAGATTTGATTCGCAAGAGGTTCTAACCCTTTTCGAATCGCTTCCGTGGCTTTGGTTTTTTTCTTTTCCTTATAAGGACGATATAAATCCTCGAGATCCACCAATTTGTCAGAAGCAAGAATTTGGTTTTTCAATTCTTCGGTAAGCATTCCTTTTTCGTCGATGAGGCGAAGAATGTCTTCTTTCCGTTTTTCCAAGTTCTTCTTGTATTCGAATTCCTTTTCGACCGCACGGATTTGTTCTTCATCCAAAGAACCTGTCGCTTCTTTTCGGTATCGCGCAATAAACGGAACCGTGTTTCCTTCTTCGAGCAATTGAAGGACAGTTTCGACTTGAGAAACGCGAATTTTCTGTTCTTTGGCGACTTGTTGGATAATGCTTGGATTCATAGGTTTGACAACTCCTCATTCATGTTCATACTATTTATACCACAAAACCCTCGAAAGATAAATAAAAAAACCCCGAAGGGCTTTTTCATCGAAAGGATTTAGTTGAAAGGTTCGTAGGTTCCGTCAAGAATGGAATCGATTGCATTCATCGCATTATCGGAACCAATGTATTTGTCGGTAAACGCGCCATCCACGACCGTAATCAAGGTCGGAACTTTGACTGAACTTTCATCAATGACTGTGAGATAATCACTTCGTGTATCATCGGTCGCGTTGTCATTGTCGAGGATAAATACGGTGTATCCATCTTTTTCAAGATTCGCAAGCTTTTTCAACATGTCATCTTTGATATCTTCACATGTGACGCTGGATTCGGAATAAAAGTACACCACGTATTTGTCAATCAAAATACTATCGGTATCTTTTTGAGTAAAGATATTTGCGAAATCATCGATCGCGGTGAAATCCGCGTAATCGCGACTCACAAACAATTTTGCATATCCAAGCGCGAAGAGCACAAGAATCAGAACGCCAACGATAATCCCGACGATGATTCGAAGAAGCGTGTCCTCCGTCGTCATTTTTTTATAACCTTTTCTGTATGTTGCCATGTTCTCACCTCAGCATATCTCATTTTACCTAAATTTTAGGGTTTTTGCAAGCATTATTTGATAACCTCACAGATTCTTCGTTTCGACCACGCAGAGCCCAACGGCGTACTGCCGCTCATGAGAAATCGAGAGGTGAACCACCTTATCCGAGAAGACTGGAGAAATCAATTCAGGTCTTCCATTTTTATCATTCACCACGATGAGTTCATTCATCGAGTGAAATCCTTCGTATTCCAAAAGTGCTTTTTTGATGGCTTCTTTGACGGCAAAGCGTCCTGCGAGAAACTCGCGCTTCCGAGAATCCGATGCAAAACTTGCCATTTTTTGCTTCTCTTCGGAGGACAATACTTTCTCGATGATGCTCTCTCGAATCCGAGAAATTAATACAATATCAACCCCAACACCAACAATCATGATTGCGTTTCCTCCTCAATTTGAAGTTTGTACGCCAAGTCTTTGATGGCGCGAAAACGATGATTGAGCGCGGATTTCGAGATTTGTTCTCCATAATGCTCGATCGAGGCATAAGACAATTCAAACAACGTGGATTCTGGATACGTCTTTCGTAAAAAGATGGCTTCCTTCATACTCGTTGGAATTTGACCGTGAAGATGCTTTTCAATAATCTCGATTTGATCCAACTGTTTTTGGGCGGCATCCATCGCTTTCTTCTCATTCGCAATGTCGCAATTGATGACGCGATTGATCGAGTTTTTGAAATCGCGCTTGATGCGTGAGTCTTCGAAAGCGAAGAGTCCATTGGTGGCGCCAACTGCTCTCAAAAAGTCTGCGATTCGTTCCGCTTCCTTGACGTAGGCAATATAGCCACGCTTGTTTTTCGACACTTTCCCGCCCAGCTGAAATTCCTTCATCAATTCCACCAAAACTTGTGCTTGATCTTCACTGAATGTTTGAATTTCCATATGATAAGAGGAAGTATCGGGGCTATTCACAGACCCTCCCGCAAGAAACGCTCCTCGCAGGTATGCACGCTTGCAGCATTCTTTCTCCACTAATTCGGGGTTGGTTTCACGAAAGAACATCCCACTTTTTCCAAATAAGGATAGTTCGTCCACCATTTGATCCGCTTCCTCGTGAATCGAAAGGACAAACAAATCGCGCTTTTTAAATTGAGTTTGTTTTTTCGTTGAAATCGTCAAGTCCGCATGATAGATTTCTTTGATGAGTTTGGTCGCCTTTCTCGCAACCGCATTGTTGGTAGTTTGAAAGACGAGATGCATGCCGTCACTGCGGATTTCAACGGATCCGCCAATATGAAACAACGCGGATAATTCCGCTTTGTCGCAGCAAGCCAAATGTGTGAGGCTGGCTAATTCCGTTTTCACTTCCGTGGAGAATGACATGAAATCACCCCTTTCTTTGTTCGAGATATTGGAGCGCGGAAAGAGCCGCGATGGCTCCGTCCGAAATGGCAGTGACAATATATCGGTGCTCTTTCTTGGTCACATCACCACATGCAAAGACACCAAGCGTTGTCGTTCGCATCTGTGAATCCACATTTAAGGTATCCCCATGGCGATCAAGAACATGATTCAAAAACCCCGTATCCGCGCGGTTTCCTACATAAACAAATGCGCCACGTACGGATAGTTTTTTGGTATTTCCATCTTCCAAATCAAGATATTGTATGGCTTCGAGTTCTTCTTCCCCCAGAAATTCCTCCACGCGACATTCAGATAGGATATGGATGTTGGGCGTGGCATAGACGCGAGCGCAAACCGAAGGGGATCCTGTCGGTTTATGGAGATCGTGAATCACAGTCACAGATTTGCATGTCTGGGCGAGGTAAATCGCTTCTTCCAATGCGGAGTCTCCTCCGCCAATGACAGCGACATCTTCTTTTTCGAAGAAGGTGGCATCACAAATTGCACAATAGGATACGCCGCGAGCGAGAAGCCGTTCTTCCCCCTTCACACCCAAAGGTTTCGGACCTGTCCCGCAGGCGACGATGACCGCATCCGCAATCAGATTTTCCCCATCCACAGTGAGATCAAAACTTCGATCAGGACGTTTTCGGACATCCTCCACGTTTCCTAATTCCGCATGGACACCAAGTTGTGCTAAATGATGGACCATTTTTTGAACTAGTTCTTCCGCACTAAGTTCGCCAAAACCTAACACATTATCCACTCTCCAAGTGGCACGAATTCGTCCACCTGCCGCATGCCGGTCGAACAACGCCACCGTTTTTCCTTCTTTGGATGCATAAAGTGCCGCGTTCATTCCAGCGGGGCCTGCTCCGATGATGGCGATATCGACGCGCCTCATGAAGCGTCTTCTGTTGGTTCGCAACTTGGTTTCTTGCATTCAAAAAAACCTGGAACCGTTGAATAATCTTGTCCTTTGCGTTTGGTTCTCACAAAAATCGATAACAAAACACCCAGGATAATCATCAACGATGACGTCACAATCGCCGACTTGAAAGTAATTCCGAATAATTCAAACGTCAAGGGATCAGTTCGTAATAATTCGATGAAGATTCGAACCGTACCATACCAAATCAGATAGAAGGATAACAATTCCCCGAAGTGGACTTTCTTGATGCGACGGAGTACGAGCATGATCGCAAAACCGACCAAGTTCGCCATCGATTCATAAAAGAAGGTAGGATGATAATATCCCGTGAGGGGTTCGACCGCAAGGCCGTTCGCTCCCCGAAGCAAATACATGTTGTTCACAATGAACTCCGGAAGATGCAAGGTATAGCGGAGGAAATTGTATTGTTCTTCGAGTGAGAGGTTGGCAACGCCATCCGTCATACCGCCGACAATCGGTCCATGGGCTTCTAAATTGAAGAAATTGCCCCAACGGCCGAATGCTTGCGCGATGATAAAGCCAACGGCCACCAAGTCCAAGACTTTAAAGATATCGATTTTGCGTTTCTTCGTATAGAAGTAAGCACAAATGACCGCGGTCACAAAGGCGCCATGAATGGCGAGACCCGCCAATCCAAAGGAAGAAAAGTCCAGCGTGCCCGAGGAAAATCCGAGGGCGCGCAAGATGGAGGCGAACACATCATTGCCGTAGAAGAATGAGTTCCATTCAAAAACAACATACCAAAGTCGTGCCCCCAAAATGGCGACGGGCACAATCCATAAAAATCCATCAATCAGGTCGTCGGGTTTGACACCGATTCGTTTCGCTTCGCGAATCGCCAATGTCAACGCCACGGCAATCCCTGTCATAATGAAAACGGAGTAAAACACGATATCACGACCGCCGATCGAGATGGCCACATTGCTATAGGTGTAAATGGGGTGAATCACCGTGTCTTCTTGGATGTTGGCCCATTCACTTTCCCAAAGCGACCAACGGACAAAATAGACCGTGTCCATCACATTGGTATCCGCAGGTAGTGTCGGCGCGACGATGTCACACGCTTCGCCCACCGTACAATCAAACGTATCCAACACGTTGCCGTTCTTGTCGACAAACGTGACCGTAAACGGATCTCCTAGTTGTAATACATTGTCATTTTGGCAGCCCGCCAAAGGGAAAAACATCAAGAGGGCCAATAAGACCCAAATCAATCGTAATGGTTTTTTCACTTAAGCATCCTCTCTCTTCTTCTTGTTTTTCTCGATTTGTTCCACCAACCGTTGGTTGAACTCTTTCGCGGAATGATATCCCAACGACTTCGCTTTATAATCCGTCGCAGCGGCTTCCACAAGGGTCGCTGTGTTTCTCGCTTCCGTAATCGGAATCGAGACTTTGGTCACGGGAGTGTCAAAAATGAGTTCTTTCTCTTCGTCCAATCCAAGTCGATCAAATTTCTTAAATTGATCCCATTTTTCCAAATGGACAATCAAAGAGATTCGTTTGTTTTCGCGATAAGCTTTCACGCCAAACAAATAAACCACGTTGACAATTCCGATCCCCCGAATTTCGAGTTGACGTTTCAACAATTGAGGCGCTTCACCAATCAAAATCCCCTTTTCTTTTTGGTAGATTTCGATGACATCGTCGGCGACGAGCATGAACCCACGACGAATCAATTCCAACGCGACTTCGGATTTTCCAAGACCTGAAGTCCCCGTCATCAAAACACCCACGCCGTTGATATCCATCAAAACCCCATGCATCGACGTACGTTCTGCCAATCGCGATTGTAAGAACGCAAACATCTCCGAAAACAAGGATGAAGTCTTGTATTGGCTTTTCAACACAGGAATTTGGAATTCATCGCCCAAAGATAGAAAGATGGACGGAATTTCCACGTTTTTCGAGAAGACAAAGGCAGGCGGACGCTTTTCAAACAACATCCTCACGCGGATTTGTTGGTCTTGTTCGTTCAACCAATGGAAAAAAGTACCTTCCTTGGAACCAATGATTTGGATGCGGTCATGTTCATAAAAATCAAACATCCCCGCAAGTTCCAACCCTGGTTTCGAAAGAGATGGATTGGTGACTTCGCAAGAGAGACCGTCTTTTCCTGCAAGAACTTCGAGTTTTAATGCGCGTACAACTTCAGAAACCGTTAATTTGTCAGACATCATTTCACCTTCTCGTTTGAGATTTGGCCATCGACTTCGACATGGCTTTTACAATTCTGACGTAGGCACTTCGAACGAAGGTACGTAAAAACGAAAGCGCAAGAACGAAGAAGACGGGATAATAAGGATCATTAAAATCAAACATGCGATCAAAGACAAACAAATCAAGAACCCATACCACAATCACATTGAACAAAAAGAAGATTAACCCCATGGTATACATCACCACGGACAAATACTTCTTCAGCATCAAGCGTTTGTACGCTTCCTCCGACAAAGTGAAGAGGAACGCGATGGCGAGCAAAATATAGGGATTGGCGACCTCTGCAAAATGGAAAATGGCATTGAGTCCAAACATCAAAAGGAAATTCACGAAGAACGACACAATCAAATTGATCACGACACTACTGGAATAACGCGCCGCGAGGTCAATGCGAATCACGTTTCGATTCTCAGGTCGATTCTTTTTCAATTTCTTCTTTTCTTCGGCTTGTTGGCGCTTGACCTCTTCAATCATTTTTTCGAGGTCTTCCATTTCCTTCTTCAAGTCCTTATTAAAATCATCGGACATCAGAAAATCCTTTCTGAAACGTAAGCGTTTAGCGTTTCTCTAATATGCTTTGAAGATATTGCCCCGTATAACTTTTCGGGCTGTTGGCGATGTCTTCGGGGGTACCGATGGCGAGAATCGTGCCACCACGATCGCCACCTTCAGGCCCGAGATCGATGATGTGATCGGCAACCTTAATGACATCGAGATTGTGTTCAATCACAACGACGGTCGCGCCTTTGTCCACGATATTTTGCAACACATCCAACAAATTGACGATATCATGGCTATGTAGACCTGTGGTCGGTTCATCCAAAATATAGATGGATCGATCCGTGATCCGCTTGTATAGCTCGCTCGCGAGTTTGACGCGTTGCGCTTCGCCACCTGACAATGTGGTGGAGGATTGACCCAAACGAACATATCCGAGACCGACATCATTGATTGTTTTCAAACGATTATAGATCTTCGGAATGTTTTCGAAAAACGTGCAAGCTTCTTCCACCGTCATATTTAAGACATCCGCAATCGTTTTGCCTTTGTATTTGACTTGTAAGGTTTCATCGTTGTATCTCGATCCATGACAGACTTCACATTCGACGTAAATATCGGGCATGAAGTGCATTTCGATTTTGATCAGGCCGTCGCCGCTACAATGCTCGCAGCGACCGCCTTTGACATTGAACGAAAATCGTCCTTTGTCATAGCCACGAATCTTGGCTTCTTTGGTCCGACTAAACAAATCGCGAATTTCATCAAAGACACCAGTATAGGTCGCGGGGTTACTACGAGGGGTACGACCAATTGGAGATTGGTCGATATCAATGATTTTATCGAACGTTTCATAGCCGATGATGTCGTCGCATTCTCCAGCAATTTCGTTTTTTCTCGTGATGCGATTGGTGAGACCTTTGTACAAGACTTCATTGACCAGAGACGATTTTCCCGATCCGCTGACCCCAGTCACGACCGTGAGACAGCCAATCGGAAAATCGACATCAATCGATTTCAAGTTATTTTGTCTGGCACCACGAACTTGCAAATAACCGCGTTCATGGGCTCTTCTTTTTTCGGGAAGTGGGATGGACCATGCTCCAGAAAGATATTTTCCGGTAATCGAATTGGGATCTTTGACAATGTCCTCCGGCGTTCCGGCAAAAATGACTCTTCCACCATGTTCTCCCGCCCCGGGTCCGATGTCGACGACATAATCGGATTCCGCGATCATTTCCATATCGTGTTCGACGACAATCATCGTGTTTCCGAGATCGCGCATATCTTTGAGGGTATCAATGAGTCTCGCATTGTCTTTTTGATGGAGTCCAATCGAGGGTTCATCCAAGACATACAATACACCCGTTAACCGAGAACCGATTTGGGTTGCGAGTCGAATCCGTTGCGCCTCGCCTCCGGAAAGCGAACCGGAAGAACGGCTCAACGTCAGATAATCCAATCCGACGTTGTTTAAAAAACGCAAGCGTTCTTTGACTTCTTTGAGAATCGGACGAGCGATTTCATGTTCCTTCTTGGTCAGATGGATTCCTTCCACAAATTCCAAGAGATGAAGAATCGACATGGCGGTGAATTCGTGAATATTGATACCACCAACGCGAACAGAGAGCGCTTCGGGTGAAAGTCGTTTTCCTTCGCAAACTTCGCAAGGAATGTCATTCATCATCGTTTCAATCCAATCACGAATCATCCGCGACGTGGTTTCCATGTAGCGCCGTTCAAGACTGGTTACGACGCCTTCAAACGTTTTTTTGGCGCGATGAACATAGTCGGATGTCTTCGATTGAAAGTTGAATTCGACGACTTTATCAGAACCATAGAGGATGAGGTCTTGTTCCGGCTTGGAAAGTTCTTTGAAGGGCTTGTGCAAATCAATACCGTGCGCCTTGCAGGCTTGAATCACGTGTTGAAGATAAATCGATTCGGTGTTGGCGTATTTGTCGAGTACGCCTTCCATGATCGATTTCTCGGGATGTGGAATCAATAAATGCACATCAATTTTACGCGTAAATCCGAGTCCTGAACACGCAGGGCATGCGCCATAAGGGGAGTTGAAAGAGAAAAGACGCGGTTCCATCGCGGAGATTGTAAATCCACAGTGTGGGCACGATAAATGCTCCGAAAAGAGCATCTCTTCTTCGTTGAGAATGACTTTGGCAAGTCCCTCGGAAAGTTTCGTCGCCGTTTCTAGCGAATCATAAATGCGCGAACGGGCATTGTCTTTGACGACGATGCGGTCGATGACGACATCGATGTCATAGCGTTTCGTCTTCTCGAGTTCGATGTCTTCATCAAGATCATGAAACTCGCCATCCAAGCGAATGCGCGTATAACCATTCTTTCGTAAATCTTCCAACACTTTTTCGTGGGTCCCTTTTTTTCCTCGAACCACGGGGGAAAGAATCGTGGCTTTTGCCTCAAGAGATTCCATCACTTTGTTGGTCATTTCTTGAATCGACTGACTCGTAATTTCAATCCCGTGTTCAGGGCAATAAGCGCGTCCTATGCGCGCATAAAGAAGACGGACATAATCGTAGATTTCCGTCACAGTACCCACCGTAGAACGTGGGTTATTCGATGTCGTTTTTTGGTCGATTGAAATGGCGGGTGAAAGTCCTTCAATGACATCGACATCGGGTTTTTCCATATTTCCGAGGAACTGACGCGCATACGCCGACAAACTTTCGACATAACGACGGCGTCCCTCCTCATAAATGGTATCGAAAGCGAGGGAGGTTTTTCCGGAACCGGAAACACCCGTCATCACGATGAGTTTGTTTTTTGGTAAGGTCAGATCGATGGACTGGAGATTGTTTTCTCTGGCGCCCTTGATGATGATCTGGTCGTTCATGGTATCCCCTTTCTAGTGGGTTTGTTCCTGCTTGATGATTTGGTCAAATTCTTCTTCGTTGATGACCAAAATTCCTA
>JAQVKB010000213.1 GCA_028694875.1 Candidatus Izemoplasmatales bacterium | reverse complement strand
ATAAAGATTGAGCAATTCAAAACCACGATTGGGCATGTCAAGTTGTAAACTCATGAGTTTGTCAATTACCAGATCTTGATCACTTTCATTGGACAACACGACATGACGGGATATGGTATCTGCTTCAGTGAAGACGCCATAATATAATTCGGCTTTAAGTTTTTGAACCTTGTCTACCAAAGTTATTTTCAAAACTTCATCGACATGGTGGGGCATCGGCAAGGCGTCAAGCGGAAGATAATCAGTCAATATTTCTTCGCTTTCATAGATGAAGTCGAGCACTTGGCTTGTTTCGCTTTGTAAAATCAGACTTGGCTCGCGAAAATCGCCTTTGCCACTGACGGCGAACTCCATAGATAAACCATCAAGCGAAATGTTCGGCAATTGCTCATCATAGACGATTTCTGTCCCGTGCGGAAATGCCGTCTTATTTACCAAGTAATCATAATTTTCCCCAAAAGGAACTTGAGGACCATAATACTCGCATACAAGATGACCAGTTTTGGAAATGTTTAGAACCAAAGATGTCGTTTTGGTGTTGATGTGAATAATGGAACCGGTTTTTTTAATCATGGGATACCTCGAGGTTATTATATCAATTATGGCGTTTCAATCGAATAAGTGAAAGATGGACCGACGCAATAGGGAATGAATTCATTCATCCGTTAGTGTAAAATTATGATAATGCTTCAAATTTGGAGGTAATGCATGAGCACAACGAGACGGGGTTTTAGTTACACCAAGACCCGGGCCATTTTCGTCAGTTACTATCGCGATGGCACCTGGGACAGTGGACGTCTACAAGAAGACGACCATATCACGATTTCCGCTTTTTCGACCGCGATTCATTATGGTCAACAAGCGTTTGAAGGTTTGAAAGCTTATCGAAGAAAAGATGGAGCCATCAATTTATTCCGCTATATGGATAATGGGCGGCGCTTAATGGATTCTTGCGAGCGCATGGTCATGCCTCCGGTCCCGTTACAACTATTTGACCACGCCGTAAAAACGACGGTTTTGGCAAACGAACAATACATTCCACCTTATGGCACGGGTGAATCATTATACATTCGTCCGCTTGTGATCGGATTAGGACCGGTGCTGGGAGCGATGCCGGCCAAAGAATACATGTTTATGGTAATGGTCTCACCAGTGGGACCATACTTTGAAGGCGGACTCAAACCCGTGCGCATGATGGCGACAAGTTACGACCGAGCGGCTCCCCATGGTACGGGCAAGGCTAAATGCGGCGGCAATTATGGCGGCAGTTTCCTACCCCAAAAAGAAGCGCGCGCCAATGGCTGTGCCGAGGCACTGTTCCTCGATCCGGCGACGCACACCTACATTGATGAAGCTGGAGCGGCTAACTTTTTCGCCATCAGCGACAAAAACGAATACGTGACGCCCATCTCTTCCTCAATTCTTGATTCAATCACGCAACGATCATTGAAAACTCTCGCCCAACACAAACTCGGGATGACGATTGTTGAACGCCCGATCAAACTCGACGAGATCGGTACTTTCACTGAAGCCGGGGCATGTGGCACGGCGGCGGTCATCACCCCGATTGGCGAAGTGCTTATCGGCGACAAGATCATCAAAATCGGACCCGAAGGAGTTGGACCGATTAGCCAGCGTCTTTATAATCTGCTGTTAGGTATCCAAGTCGGCGACATTGCCGACGAATTTGACTGGATTACGATTATTAAACAGGAATAGCTATGCGTACTCCCCTAAATTTTGCGTGGCGGTTCATTGATCGCTTCGATACGAGCTATTTGCAGAAGATGCCCAAAGAGGCCATCAGCATCGATGTGCCCCATACGATAAAGCAGTTACCATTTTCCTATTTTTCTGAACGCGATTATCAAATTTTCGGTACGTATGAAAAAATATTCTCGGTGCCGCGCTTTTCAGTGCTCGATGCCGCGCTGTTGACGTTTGAAGGCATCATGGTCAAAGCCCGTTTTATCCTAAACGGCATTGATTTAAAAGCACAAATATCGGCCTATAACAAAATAACTATTGACGTGTCCGATGCGATTAAAGAAGGCGACAATCGCCTGATTGTCATCGTTGACGCTCGTGAAGACAAACTCGTGCCACCATTTGGTGGCGTCGTTGATTACCTATCGTTTGGTGGTATTTACCGCGAAGTTTACTTAGATATCATTCCTCGTGTCTATATCGAAAATCTTTATATCGACGCAACTGTTGATGGTAAAGTTCAAGTTCGCTACGACATGGTAAATGTCTTGAAAGATAAGTTCGATTTGCGCTATGAAGTCGCTTTAAAAGATGAAATCGTTGGTCGCTACTATGAAGATGATTTTGTACTCGACAACCCAAAACTTTGGTCGCTTGACCAACCAAGTGTTTATAAACTCAAAGCCACGCTGAAAACCAAATATGGCGTGCAAACAATCTTGGCTCGTTTTGGTTTTCGCGAAGCGAAGTTTACGCCCAAAGGATTCTTCCTTAATGGAACGCATATTAAACTGCGTGGTCTGAATCGCCATCAGAGTTATCCCTACGTCGGTTACGCGATGCCAAAATCGATGCAACAACTCGATGTCGATATTATGAAGCATGAACTGGGATTGAACATCACGCGGACCTCGCATTACCCGCCATCGCGCCATTTCCTCGACCGCTGTGACGAACTCGGCATCTTGGTATTCATCGAAAGTCCGGGCTGGCAGCATATCGGTACCGATGAGAAGTGGATTGCCCAGTACAAAATAAATATCGAACGCATGGTCAAAGACCACTACAACCATCCAAGTATCGTCCTTTGGGGCGTTCGCATCAACGAAGGTCCTGATCATCATGAATTATATTCATGGGCCAATGATTTCGTGCATCAATTTGACAAGCACCGGCAAACCGGTGGCGTGCGCAACTTCAAACATAGCGAACTGTTGGAAGATGTTTATACTTACAACGATTTCGTTCATGAAGGTGACAACATCGGCGTCGAAGATCCCAAAGACATCATCGGCAAAGGTATTCCTTATTTAGTAACCGAATTCGGCGGTCATATGTATCCAACCAAGTCGTATGATGACGAAAGTCACCGCGTCAATCAGGCACTACGCCATTTCCGCGTGCTTAACGATCTTCAGAAATATCCTCAAATCAGCGGTGGCA
>JAQVKB010000212.1 GCA_028694875.1 Candidatus Izemoplasmatales bacterium | reverse complement strand
GGATTCATTTCACTAAGAATCGAAGGAATGTATCTGGCGATTATCACACTTGGCCTCTCTGAAATTCTCAATGAAATCTTTAAAAACTGGACCACCATTACCAACGGAACCAATGGATTACAGATGAATTCGTTTGTGCTCTTTGGCAATTACATCCAGTTATCTTCAGAAACGATTTTCTTGGCGACCGCCGTCATCTTGTTTGTGATGATGGTGCTCACTCTCAACATCATTAAAAGCCCGACGGGACGTGCGATGCTCGCGATGCGTAACAGCGAAAGCGCCGCCCAAGCGATGGGCGTCAGTATTTTCCAATATCGTTTGTTGGCGTTCATCATTTCGACGGTTTATGCGATGTTGGGCGGACTCATCTATATGAGCTACTTCAAATTCTCGATTCCTACGACGTGGACTTTAGCCTTCAGTTTGAATATCCTTGCGGCGGTCATTGTCGGTGGAAGTCAATCGATTTATGGTGTTGTCCTCGGAACCTTTATGATCTTCGGTCTCGATCTCGCCGTATTCAAACAGATTCAATATTTTATCGATCATCCTGCGTACAGTATCGTCTTTAACGGCGTGCTCATCATTGTTGTCATTATGTTCTATCCTGGCGGACTCGTCCGTCTCTTCCAAACCCTGACATACAAATTGAAACAATGGATTCAGGTGACGAAGACGAAAGTGAGGGAATATCGCTATGGCAAAGACGATGAGTAAATTTCAAAAGCGTTTCCTCGAACGCCGTGCGATAAGACATCAAGAACTCGCATTGTACTTGCGCGAACTCACTCCCGCGAATCAAGAACACATGGAATCCAAACTGGCAAAAAAGCTTGCATCCGTCGCGCTTCGTGCGAATGATCGAGCGCTCAGAATTGAAAGTGCAGCAGGAATTCAAAGTCCGGAAGTGTTGGCCGCGAAACAAGCCACGATTGATGCCATTCGTGCCAAATACAGTTTGAAACTTCGTGAAGTCAAGCAGCAAAATCGTCGTTCTCTTGAGATGAGGAAAGTTCCAATTCCTGAGTTTGACAAACGTCTAGCCGAACTTGAAGTCCAACGAGAAGAAGAAATTCGTGCGCTTGATATGGTGAATAATCCTGACAAGCAAGGCGCACAAGCGAAGGCCAAAGCGATTCGCGACCGCGCACGTGTTCAAGCAGAAACACTCCAAAGCAAAACGCAGAAAAAGATGGAAGCCAAGTCCGCCATCGCCAATGCGAACATTCAATATCATGAACAAATGGCCGACAAAATCAAAACAGAATTGGCGAAAACCAAAACGGTATCGCTCTTCGAAAGCAAGATTCCTAGTGATGTCTTGTTGCGGCTGGATAATCTCTCGATGCACTTCGGTGGATTAAAAGCGGTTGATCATTTGAGCTTTGATGTCAAAAAAGGTGAAATTTTCGGATTGATTGGTCCGAATGGCGCTGGAAAAACCACCGTATTCAACTGCATTACTCGTTTCTACAAAGCCACCGAAGGAAACATCTATTACCGTCGACAACTCGATGAAGCCGTGGTCATGAGTGCGTTCAAAGTGCACAACGTGATTCGGCAAGGGATTGTTCGTACCTTCCAAAACGTCGAACTGGTGTGGGAACTTAATGTCGTGGATAACCTCTTGGTAGCGGCGCATACGTTGTACCGTTCGACCTTCTTCGGACATTTGTTCCATAGTCAGAAGATTCGTCATGAAGAACTCGTGATGCGGAAAAAGGCGGAAAAGATCTTGTTTGATCTCGGTCTCGCCCAATACATGTATATGTATCCACTTGGGCTTCCTTACGGAATCTTGAAAAAAGTGGAACTCGCGAGAACGCTGATGGCACAACCACGACTCATCATCCTCGATGAGCCGGCTGCCGGACTCAACGACACCGAAACTGAAGAACTCGCGCAAACCATTCGTAAAATTCGCGATGAATACAACACGACAATTTTCCTTGTCGAACACGACATGGGCCTCGTCATGGATATCTGCGATACCGTCTGTGCCATCTCTTTCGGAAAACGTCTTGCGATTGGTACTCCCGAAGAGATTCAAGCTTCCTCCGTCGTGCGTGAAGCTTACTTGGGAGGTGAATAAGATGTCTACGATTCTTGAAGTCAATGATCTCGTGGTCGATTATGGCATCATTCGTGCCATCAAAGGAATCCATCTTTCTGTAGAACAAGGTCAAATCGTGGCGATTCTTGGCGCGAATGGCGCAGGAAAAACATCCACAATTCGCACCATCAATGGGATTGTCAAAGCCAAATCCGGAGAGATTTTCTTTCAAGGCGAAAAGATTACCAACATGGAACCATACAAACTTGCTAGCCGTGGGATGATTCAGTCCCCGGAAGGCCGATTGATTCTCCGCGGGCTGACCGTGGAAGACAATCTGCTTGTTGGGGCATACTCGTTGAAATCTCGCGTTGTCGATGGTATCAAGAAAAGTGCCAAACAATTGAAAAACGAAACCCTTGCGGAAGTATACGCTTTGTTTCCGGTTCTCAAAGAACGAAGAAAACAACAAGCTTCTACCCTTTCAGGTGGTGAGCAACAAATGCTCGCCATCGGAAGAGCGTTGATGGGGAAACCGTCCTTACTTTTACTCGACGAACCTTCACTCGGACTTGCCCCTCTCATCGTGCAAGACATTTTCAAAGCGATTCAAGAAATTCGCGCCAAAGGAACGACGATTCTGATTGTCGAACAAAACGCGTATCAAACCTTGAAAATCGCGGATTACGTGTATGTGCTCGAACTCGGGCGCGTCAAAACCGAAGGCAAGTCCGCCGACTTGCTGAAGGATGACCAATTGGTCAAAGCCTACCTCGGCGGAAAATAAAACTTGTGGAAATACCGGAAATCCCGGTCCAAATAAATTCCATAGAAGGAGAGAAACATGAAAAAAACAGTATTGTTTGTCCTCGCATTGTTGTTTGCCGCGACGCTCACTGCTTGCGTAGCTGAGACGACGACCACAACAACAACTGCAACGACAACGACAACCACGACGACAGTGACAACCACTGGCGAAGAGGATTACGTTCAAGGCGTTACCGATACGACAATTACGGTTGGAAATACCGCAGTTGCGTCCGGCGCCCTCGCTTTTGTCGGCGTTCCCTTTAACGACGCGATGAGAGCCGTCTT
>JAQVKB010000211.1 GCA_028694875.1 Candidatus Izemoplasmatales bacterium | reverse complement strand
AGAAGAACGACTGATTCTCAACGAAGCCAAAGCCGTCTTCCAACAAGCTCACGTTCAAGTTGATGAAGTCTTATTTGAGCCCAAACCAATCTATAATGACAAAACCTTATTGTATGAGTTTAAAGTCGCTCTCAACGCCTTTTTAGATGAAGTGAAGGGATACACCAAAATGACATCCCTTGCGGATATCATCGCCTTCAACAAAGAAGATCCTGAAAGACGTTTGAAATATGGTCAGTCGATTTTGGAAGTGAGTGAAGCGACCTTGGGGACTTTAGAAGAAGAAGCCTATGTGACCCTTCGAACCGAGTACCGAAACGAAGCAGAGCGTTTCCAATCTTTGCTTGAAGATAACCACTACGATGCCTTGATTTCGACGAGAAGAACTTCCTACGCTCCCATCGCCGGGAATCCTTCGATTAATGTACCAGCCAAGGCGTTAATCGATACGACGCCTCGATCTATCGTCTTTGTCGGAAAACGATTTGACGATGCCTTACTGATTGCGCTAGCACATCACTATGAGATCCATACCAAGAAACGGATTCCTCCGACCCTTTAGCGACATCGAAAGATGTCGTTTTTTTTTGGACGCAATCTTGCGAGAAATCAATTCCAAGCGTATAATGCAATTTGGGGGGTGAAGCCATGCGCAAAGAAATCAAGACGCGCCTGAAAGAAGAGAATCGCAAGAGAAGCGAAATCCTCAAGCAATGGTTCTCTTCTTTCTTTATGTCGTTAGGCGTTGTCGTCATTGCGGTGACATTGATTCCGAAGAGCCCATCTGCGGAAATCATCGATACCAAAGTATTCTCCGATGCGTTTACCTATCAAGTTAGTGTCACGGATGAAGACCTTGCGATTCGAGATGGCACCCTCAAAATCATTCTCGAAAACCAGATGGAATATCAAGAACAGTCGCTCACGACGGGAACCAATGTGGGAATCTTTGAAACATTGGAAGCGGACACCCCGTATACGATTCGCGTGATGGCAGACAAAGGATTTGGTCTTGAAGTCCTCGCCAAACGTGAGATCAGGACTTCCCCAGCACCTGGTGCCGCCATCATCAGTAACACGCTTGTGGAGGGAATCGAACCATGGATGCGATCGTATCAAGTCGAAGTCTATGTTTCGAATCCTGAAGGCAATGTAGGGGATGTGTGGTTGGATATCTCGTATACCTATCTATCATGGTATGAGGAACAAACCTATTCCTTGACATCAATTCCATGTCCGGATAACCGCAATCTATTGACCGTTGACAATATCCCTTCCGGATATGTTCGCGTCGATTATACGGTAAGGGGAAAGTTGGATGGTGTCGAAACAATCTTGGATAATTATTCGTTCCATACCCCGTTTGAAATCTACGGTTCGCTCTATGTTAGTCGGGTGACTTCTTCAACAGTGGGCATGTTTGCTTACGTTGAAAGCGCACCGGTGGAGGATTTGGCGTATCGGATTGAACTTTATCAAGGATCTCGTCTCGTGCAAACGAAATTCATTGAACCCATGTCGATGGAAGGCGAAATGCACGAAGAGCAAAGTGAAACCATTTTTGAAAATTTGTTAAGGAAGAACGCTTATCTAGCCAAGCTTTATGCGACCTATCTTGATCCCGATACGTTGGCTCCGGTCGAAGTATTATTAGAAACGGTGGAATTCGAAACGATTGGCTTTGCCACGTATTCCGCTACCGCAACAGAAGAAACCGATCATTTCCGCATCGATGTGCTTGGAAATGACCCGGAGGGAATCTATACCCATGTGAATTACTATGTGTATGAAATTACCCCGGAAGGATTTGAAATCTTTCAAACCTTCGGAATGATCGAACTCGTCATACTGGATGGAGAAGTATCCGCGCAATTCCCGATCACCAAACCTGCCTTTGAAAACTATAAAATCGTGATTGAAGTCGTTCGTTCTGGCGAAAGCATCATTCGTCTCGAGCTACTCGAAATCGAACCTTAAGGAGGATTCGTCATGAAACATTGGAAAGCCCTAGAGAAGTCACAAAAAGTCCGTTTTATTGTCGTCGCCGTCGTGATCTTTCTCTTTTTACTATTAGGAATGCTCGTACCGGTTCTCTTCCCTGGGACCATTTTTGCGAATATTATCGCGTCTTCGATTGGGAAGTTCTTTAATCTCGTCGACTTCTTTAAGAATAACTATGTAACCCTTCTTGAGAGTGTTACGGTCATCATCTTTGTTTGGATCATCAATCGCTTGTTATTGCTTCTGATTACGGTGATATCTCGCAAAGGAAGTCGTAGTGAAACGATTGCCAATCTGATGAAGAGCGTTGTCAAATATTTAAGCGTTTTGCTTGCGTTCTTCTTGATTTTATCGGCTTGGAACGTACCGACACCCACGTTACTCGCTGGTGCTGGGATTTTAGGACTCGCGATTTCATTTGGTGCGCAGTCCCTCATCGAAGATGTAATTAGTGGACTCTTCATCATCTTTGAAAAACAGTTTTCAGTGGGTGATGTCATTCAAGTGGATGATTTCCGAGGACAAGTCCGAGAAATCGGGATTCGCGTCACGAAGTTTGAAGATGTGTATGGCGATATCAAAATCATTAATAACTCCGATATTCGCGGTGCGGTGAATACCTCCAGCCAACTTTCGTTAGCGATTTGTCACATTTCGATCTCTTATGGAGAAGATATCCGTAAAGTAGAAGAGATTATCCTGAAGAATCTGGATACCATCAAAGAAGCGATTCCGGCAATTGAAGAAGGTCCTTATTACAAGGGTGTTGAAACACTTGGGGATTCCAGCGTCGTCATTCGCGTCCAAGCGCGCACCAAGGAAATGAAAAAATACCAAGTTGTTCGCGACTTGAATCGTGAAATGAAGTTGTTGTTTGACAAATACAACATTCAGATTCCATTCCCTCAATTGGTCGTCCATCACGAAAAAGAGTCGACCAACGAATAAGTCGAAAAAGGCGTCGATCTCGAGAAATTTTTCTTTGCAACTCCGAAATCTTGTGATATAATAATATCACGTTCGGAGTCATAGCTCAGCGGGAGAGCACCTGCTTGACGTGCAGGGGGTCGGGGGTTCAAACCCCTCTGGCTCCACCATTCGGATGAAAAGAGGCACAAGTGCCTCTTTTTTGTTATAATGGAGCCTATATTTTG
>JAQVKB010000210.1 GCA_028694875.1 Candidatus Izemoplasmatales bacterium | reverse complement strand
TGGTACTCAATGTATTTGCGATTTTGTTAATTATCGCGGCCGTGATTTCGTCGAATATGGACTTGTTTGTCGCCATCTATGATCGTTTCCGCGTGTTGTTGTTCGATTCCTCGGGCCGGATGGATTTGTATCAAGAGGCCATCAACCAATTTTTAGCACATCCACTCCTCGGAGCTGGGATTTATGCACGACTGGACGAGACTGGAGGACTTCGAATGTATCACAATACAATCCTCCATACCGCCGCTTCTTTCGGTATCCTCGGATTGCTTGCGTTGGGTTGGCAATTTGTCGTGAGTTTTCAAATCATGATGCATCAAATCAAAACCAAAACGACCATCCTCGCCTTGTCGCTTTTGTTTGCGAATTTGCATGGGATGGTCGATAACGTGTATTATATGCCACAATTCATGATCTTATTTTTTGTGATTCTCGCAGTTACCGAAGTTTCCAATCAACATTATGACCGCACGTTAGAACGTGCGCTCTCGTGAGCGAGGAGCGCAAAGGAAGCCATCAATTGTGATACAATAGAATCGAAGGGAGGCGTGATTCATGAAACCCAAAAACAAACTCATCTTACCTTTTTTTCTGAATCTGTTCTTCACTGTATTTGAACTTTTGGGTGGGATTTGGACCAATTCGATTGCGTTAATCTCGGATGCCATCCATGATTTAGGGGATTCACTATCGATTGGACTCTCTATTCTTTTGCATCGGAAAAGTCTCAAAGATGCGGATGAAGCTTATACGTATGGATACCATCGATTTTCCTTGCTAGTTGGATTGATTTCTTCCATTGTGTTGTTGATTGGCTCAATCATTGTCATTTATGAAGCGATTCCTCGACTCATCAACCCCGAAACTGTTGCGACACAAACGTTGATTTGGTTCTCCATTGCCGGTGTCGCGGTGAATTTATTCGCCGCCATCAAGGCACGAGCAGGGAAATCCATCAATGAACGCGTCATCAGTTTGCATTTGTTTGAAGATGCATTTGGTTGGATTGCGTTGCTTCTCGGTGCCATTTTGATGAATTTCTTTCACATTTATCGAATCGATGCGATTCTATCGATCCTGTTTACACTCTATATTCTATGGCACGTGTTCGAAAATCTCGATCGAATCATCCGCGTTTTTATGGAAGTAGCTCCGAAAGAACCCAGTGTCCCCCTACTCAAAAAACATCTGGAAAGCATGGATGGGGTCAAGGAAGTACATCATATCCATTTGTGGACGATCGATGGTGAGCACGCGCTTTGTACACTCCATGTCGTCCTTGAAAAGGATGTGACGAAGGCTGATTATGTGAGGATTCAACAATCGCTCCACGAGGAACTGCATGAGCATGGCGTGCTCCATGCGACCTTGGAGTTTGAATACGAAGACGCGCTTTGCACCAGTGAAGATTGTCAAGAAACACTTCAAAAGATGTTGGAATTATCGCATCCAAGCGCCCATCATCACCACCATCACTAAAACGAAAAAGGTCCGGCTTGCGCCGGGCCTTTTCCTTGGGTGTGGAGTTTTGTATGCTATAAAGAAGCATCATCCGTGTTGGTATCGGCTTGACTGCCTCCGAACACGTGGGTTCGTGTTTGGTACTGATAGGTTTGTGATTTGTGGTTGGAGAGGACCTTGTAATCGTAGATAATTTCTCCCGTTTCAGCATCGACGCTGCGATAAATCTTGATGTGCCCATCATCAATGACTTCGCCATCTTCGGTTACAGTGTACATCAGCTTGATGATGGTAGTATCTTCATCGGTGTCGAGGACAAAGTGAAGATTGAGTTCCTTGGTGCCTTCTACCAAATTCATCAAAACATTGGTCGAAGTTTCATCTTCTTCGATTTTGATCTTGCTTTCTCTGGTAATGACACCTTCTTCGACAACACGGAAGAAGAATTTGCGTTCGTCATCGCCATCGAGTTTGTATTCGGCACGGACATAATTGTCATGGTCGATGTAGGAATAGAGTCTCAAAACTTCTGCATCACCGAGAGAAATCAACTTCCCTTCGATATTGTAACTGACTTCATCAACAACAAGCAAACCTTCCAAGTAATAGGTGACGGCGTCATCGTCGGTCGCATCTTCAAAGAAGAAGTCTCTCTCTTGTGTCATTTCACCCGCAAGAGGTTCTGTATCCGTGGAATCAGTCGTTTCGGACTCCGTTACTTCAGGTTCTGTGGTTGTGGTCGTGGTGTTCGTTTGGTCGTCGGTCGTATCGTCCGTGGTGTCGGATTCGTAGAATACCTCATTGTAGTAAAGAACAAAAGAAGTGGCCGTTCCGTCCAGTGTGACGGATTCAATGGTGACCATATAAGTATAGTCGGGATTTGTAGAGGCTTCCACGGTTTGATCGAGCAACGTATCGCTGCCCAAGTAGGCTTCCATCATCTGTAAATAGGGTGCGATATCGTCAATCGAAGAGGCGATTTCGGGATCATCACCGACTGTCGTCGTCGATTGTGCGAGTGCCAATGTTTGAGCTTCTTCTTGAACTAAAAGTGAAGAAGCACCAAGCGCTTCAAGCGCGAAGACTTCGGTATCGGTCTCAAAAGTGACAAGGCTCGTGGTGGTGTTGAGTGAACTACAAGCGCCAAGAGTGAAGAGTAGTGCGAGAAAGGAAAATGCGAAAAACAATCGTTTCATATCAATTACCCCCTATTTTCTTGTTTCGTCAAATATACGTATCCCATTTTGAGTTTATTGGTGTCTTTTCAGAAAATACAAAAGAAAAACAGCTCGAAAGCTGTTTTTTTTGATCGATTATAGTTCGCTGGTTGTGCTATCTACGGTATCGGGAGTCGTATCATCTGGGGTAGTGGCATCAGGAGTGACTTCATCGTCACAGACGCCATCACCAGCGCCATCATGGCCATATCGTCCACCTTGTCCACCATGTCCGCCTTGATGAGGATTACCCGTGGAAGATTGTCCGGATTTCCATGAATCTTGATTTTGACCACCATGATGTCCATGATCTTCGAAATCAAATTGATGGGAATGGAGCCATCCATCTGGGAGTACTTCGTAAGTGTACGTGGTGTCGCCAGTTTCTGAATCTACTGTCGCAAAAATCAGGATATTTCCACTTTCAACGATGGATCCATCCGAAACTATCGCATAACGAACTTTGTAGGTCGTGCCATCCA
>JAQVKB010000209.1 GCA_028694875.1 Candidatus Izemoplasmatales bacterium | reverse complement strand
GTTGGCGTCCGCGGCGCAAGCTATCCTCAAGGATTGCTTGGCATTGAAAAATATCTCCCTGGCACCCGTATCGATGATGCGGCGTTATGGGTCGACACCATGGGTGTCTGCTCGCCGGAGATCGACAGGTAGGAGGATCTTATGGACGAGAATAAAAAATACCCTAAAGTAAGCATCTTCAAACCTTGGCGTCATTTCAAGTACTTATTCAAGAAACCAGTGACCCATCCGCTCGAAACGATCTTCACGAAGAAAAACGCCGACTATCTCGCCGGCGAAGGCATCATGAAGAACAAACTGAAATTCGATTCCAACCCCAGAACCGCTCCCGATAACCTTCGTGGTTTCCATACCAACGATTGGGAAAAATGCATCGGCTGCGGTACTTGTGGTGAAATCTGCCCGACCGATGCGATTCGCATGGTCGAGCGTTACGATCTCAAAGACGAAGCCGGCAAACACCAACAACGTCCGGTGATTGACTATGGTCGTTGCTGCTTCTGCGCCCTTTGCGTCGATACCTGCACGACCGAATCGCTCAAAATGAGCAAAGAATACATCTATGCCGACTCCAATCCCGATAGCTTCTTATTGATGCCAACCGAAACCTTCCAAGGTCAAGAAGTCACCCCAGGTTACGTGAAAACCGAAACCTCCGATCTCTTGGATCTCGAACGTGTCGAGATGCCTCATGTGGCTCCGGAAGAACGAGTCAAGAGTTATATCGAAGTCGTTCGCGGCTATTCCAAAGAATACGCCAAACAAGAAGCGGCCCGTTGCGTGGAATGCGGCGTTTGCACGAGCTCCTGCCCAGTTCAAATGCACATCCCTCAATACATTAAGGCGATTTGGGAAGATGACGTCCAAGGCGCGTTGCGCATTGTCTACGAAACCAACCCACTTCCTGGCGTCTGCGGTCGTGTCTGCACTCATAACTGCGAAACAGCATGTGCCATCGCGGTTCGTGGGGAAGCGATTGCGATTCGTTGGTTGAAACGTTATATTATCGATAGCGCGCCAGACGACATGTACGAAAAGATTTTCAATGAACCTGTTTCCGAAGTCATCGACGCGAAAGTCGCGATCGCTGGTGGCGGTCCTGCTTCGCTCGCGGCGGCGTATTATCTCCGTGGTCTTGGATACAAAGTCGATCTCTTTGAAGAAAGAGACCGTGCTGGTGGTGTGGCATCTTATGGTGCTCCGCAATACCGTATTCCAGACTATGCCGTCGAAAAAGACATCAACTTCATCAAGAAGATTGGCGTAAACATCGAAACCAACAAACGCGTCGGCAAAGATATTACGATCGCGCAAATGGAAAAAGATTACGATGCCGTCTTCCTTGGAACTGGTTTCTTCACCGCGCGTAAACTCAACATCCCTGGCGCAGATCACCAAGACGTGATCGGCGCAATGGACTTCTTGCCAAGAACCCGCGATTTTGCGCGCGGCGCCTTGAAACTTGAAGACATGGATGTCAAACCACGGATCGTGGTTGTCGGTGGTGGCGATGTCGCCTTCGACGTCGCGAGAAACGCAACCCGTCTCCAAATCTTGAAGTACGGTAAAGCCGATGTCACCTTGACATCGCTCGAAAGCCGCGATATCCTTCCTGCTTCCTTCGATGAATTCCACGAAGGCGGCGAAGAAGGCATCAAATTCCGTTTGGGATACGGCCCACAAGAAGTCGTTGTCAAGAATGGAAAGGTCACTGGTCTTCGCGTGTGGAAGTGCACGAGCGTCTTCGACGATCAAAAACGCTTCAACCCACAATTCGACCAAACTCAAGAAGAAGTCTTCGCAGCCGATCAAGTCTATCTCTCGATTGGTCAAGCACCGGACTACACCTACATGCCAGAAGAACTCTCCTCGAAAATCCAAATCGTTCGTGGCAAAATCAAAGCCAGCGAATTGGGTCAAGTGGATGGCGCTCCATGGCTCTTCGTGGGTGGCGACATTTTCCGTGGTCCCGACATTATCTCGGGTGTCGCGGATGGACATCGCGCGGCGCAAGCGATTGACGAGTACCTCTTCAACAAGGCGAAGAAAAAAGCGCAAAGCGACTACTACAAAGAAGTTCGCGAAGCGATTAAGTTCAATACGCCAGTCTTAACACCCAAACAAAGAGGACGTTAATTCCAACAAAAAAGCACTGAATTTCCGCAAGGAATCAGTGCTTTTTATTTGCTTAGTATGGAAAATCATCATGGGAGAAAATGACCAATTGCGGAATATAGGGATCCAGTTCAGCCAGTGTAACATGACCTTGTTCAATCGCTTCATCAAGCGTTAGGACAACGAATCCCTTTTTGAGACGATACGATTCCGAAATGATACACGTTAAGTAACCTGAGTCTCCATCTCGATCGCGTGGAAGTCCCTCAATGGCTGTTGGGCAGGCATCCAGTCCCAGATCATAAAGAGGCCAACCTTCAATGTCCGCAACCGCCTCATATCCGAGGACTTCATGGTTTGACCCCACGTAGGCGATACCCATGAGAAATCCAGCAACCACAAAACATGTAATCAAAAGTCGCTTGGTGATAGTTCGATTCATGTTCATCTCTTTCCTTTCATAAATAGACTCAACATGATATGAAATGCGTCGTCTTCTCGCAAAAACTTCGAAAAAAAGACATCAATGCACTTTCATCCTAACAGAGAAAGGCATTGATGTCAATGCTGAACCTATGAAAAGATAAATTTATTGAAGTGAAGCTTTGTCTTCGCTTTTCCATGCAAACCACAGTGGGATGAGTATGAACAAACAGACAAGTGCAGACGCCAAGAAGATTCCTGGAGTCGGTACAGGTTTGAGGACACCAAGGTCAAAGTATGTCGCTCCACCATTCTCAATCACTGCCGCGCCAAGGAAAGGACCAATCACCATCGGAATCAACACATAAAAGATCATCCGAATTCCTTGGAAATGTCCAACTTTGTCGAGTGGCGTATGGTCGCGAACTTTCGCGTTGAGAACCGCGGTGAACACCAAGTTTGCGGACATCATCACAAAACCTGCAATTCCAACCAAGACAGCACTTCTCGTCACAAACAAACCAATCAATCCCACGACCAAGATGGCAAGAGAAGGCAGGAAGAATTGTCGTTTGTTTTTGGCTGTCACTTTCCTTCCAACAAAGACGCT
>JAQVKB010000208.1 GCA_028694875.1 Candidatus Izemoplasmatales bacterium | reverse complement strand
ACAATCGGGAATACAATGGCCGTGTCCGCGGCGTAGACTTTCGTTGCGAGGCGAATATCCGATGACGGAACAAACGTGTATTCATCCGAGAAGACATCCGGCATTTGGAAATCCGCTGGAATTCTCATCGTGGTATGATTGGTGAGCGAGAATGTCACGGTCGATTCATCATCGAACGTAATGACATAGTCGGTGAGCGTCGCTTGAATATCAATCACGCTTTCCGCATCTTCAAAAGAAATTTGAACATGCGCCATCGCGTTATCAAGCGATGTTAAGTTTTCGTCAAACACTTTGAGCGCATCCGCAAACGATGCGAGTTTTTCCATGTTGACGACTTGATTGAGATAGACATCAAACTCATAAGAATGATCGCCCGTTTTCAATTCGTTTTGGACGTCTTGGAATGAAAAATCGTCCATGCTAAACAAATCTCCCGCATCCGCTTGCGTTTCGCTCGCCTCAGGAATGGTCGGTGTTACGGTATCACCATCAATAATGTACTCGATCAAAAGGCCATTATCATTGTGGTATACACTGTTTTTGGTCACGCCATCCAAGGTTTGAACCGTATAGGAATACGGCGAATCCTTATCAATCATGAAATAAAGATCCGTCGACATCGAGTTGAGATCCGCGATGTTGGTTTCAGTTACGGTGAGATCGGTATTGGCTTCAACGGTGAATTGGGTCGCATTGGTATATCGACCAGAATAATCTGTATATTCGGTATAGAAGCCTTTGACTGCGACGATGGTGGACAAGAGGTCGCACCCCGCCAAGGAAACAAATAGCGCGAGTAGCAATGCGCCTGCGGCAATTTTCTTCATATGAACCCCCTTTTAGGATTAACGCTAAGATACATTTATGGTATCACAAAATCTGGGCTGTGACAAACTATATACGTTCAAATGAGACATTTTGTTGGAAAAAGGCCAAGAAGAAAAAATAAAAAAGCCCTGACGAATCAGGGCTAAACGATTTTGGTCGTCCAACCTTCAGGACCTTCTAAATCCCCAAATTGGATTTTGGTGAGCATATCATAGAGTTTTCTCGTCGTAGGTCCAACCTCGTTTCCAGTAGGGAAAACGAATTTGGATTCTTGATATGTAATCGATCGGATCGGCGTAATGACCGCGGCAGTGCCACAAGCTCCCGCTTCCGCAAATCGATCCAGTCCATCAATAGGAACATCCTCTTCTTTGACACACAAACCAATTTGACTTGCCAATACCATCAACGATTTTTTGGTAATAGACGGGAGAATTGACGATGATTTGGGGGTCACAAAGCAACCATCTTTGGTAATTCCAAAGAAGTTGGCGCTTCCCACTTCATCGATATTACGATGCGTGGCAGGATCCAAATAAATGCAATCGGCAAAACCGAGTTCATGGGCCATATGATTGGGATACAAGGAGGCGGCATAGTTCCCACCCACCTTGGCTTTCCCCGTCCCATTCGGAGCGGCTCTGTCGAATTCCGTCACCATGAAATCAACAGGAGAGAGTCCTCCTTTGAAATAGGAACCTACTGGGCTACAGATCACGCCAAACAAATATTCTTTCGCCGGACGAACTCCTAAATTCAACCCAACACCTATGACATAGGGTCTTAGGTATAATGTCGCGTTCGAACCGTAAGGTGGTACATAATCTAAATTGGCCAAGACGACTTGTCGACAAGCCTCGAGAAACTTCTCATCCGATATCTCAGGCATCAAGAGTCGCTTGCACGATTCTCTCAGTCTCGCCGCGTTGTCCTGTGGACGAAAGAGTTGAATGTGGCCATCTTTGGTGCGATAGGCTTTTAATCCTTCAAACGCTTGTTGGCCATAGTGAATCGCCGGGGAAAAAGCGGAAATGGTAATCGTGTCTTCGTCGCGAAGAATGCCTTGATCCCAAGCGCCATCACGATAACGTGATAAGTAATTTTGATGCGTTTTGTGGTATTGAAATCCAAGATCCGTGAAATCCAATGCTGTTCCTCCCAATGATAAGGCTTACACGAATATTATACCATGAAAAGGCTGCCTCTTCGACAGCCTTTTTTTGGAATCATTTCTTCTCAATGACACGTTTCAGGAATGACGCCACGCGCGCGTGTTGAGGATGATGAAAAATCACTTAGGGTATCATACTTCACTGCCTTAATAAGTGAGAAAGGAAAAATATATTGAAAGGCATATCTAGACCATAAAAGAGAAAATTTAACCCATGATTACATACACATATTATTACATACTGTCGATGTGAAAGCGGGAACCCACGATTCAAACTAGCCTATGAAGAATGTTCGAAACTCGAGCCGGTTAAGTTACCTCCACTCATTTTGAACGTGACTCCATGTCAAACGTTTGATTGAATTGTCTTGAAGCATAGAAATAATCGGGACTAGGAATGCTTTGATTTTCACGATAACCTCTTGTAGAGAAATCGCTAGGGTAATGTTTTTTGCCTTTGTGAAAGAGTTCCACATTCTCTTGCGGTTTGGATCATCCATAAATTCATCTTCAAAGGCGGAAATAATAGCAAATGAGGTGTTCCGGTTCTCAAACGTTTCTTTAATCGCTTCTGCAAGGACTTCGCTGTGAAAGTCGTAGGATTCTGATAGCGCATAGATATCAAAAAAATCTTTCATTCGACTAGTTGCATATCCTAATGAGACCATGGCCTCAAATTTCTCGGCAATGATTGATTCTTTCGAGTATACATGGATAATTGCCGGAGATTGATGGAGTAAGGATGGATATTCCATGAGTCCCACTTCAGGAAAAACAATATCACCAAACCCAATATCGATTTGGACAGGAATTTTTGTTCGATCAAGGTATCCGGTAATTGAAACACTAATTCCAGGATATTTCTTCAATTCCGTAATCCTGCTAATCTTCATTGAAGTGATGTCATATTGAATCGCATCCTCTGGAAACTCGATGCTAAAAATCTCCTCAAATATCCTCTGGATGACGTCAATATCATTTTTTATCTGAATACCGAGCAGGTCGACATCTGCAGTCCCTCTTGAATAATCCCCTTCAAAAAAAGCATAAAGTAATATCCCTCCCTTAAGGATAAAATTCTCTGAAAAAGGAGATATAGACAAACGATACATTGCTCGTTCTAGCCCATAAACTGTCATAATCTCCTGAAATGTTCTATGCTCAAGAATAGCCCTGTTT
>JAQVKB010000207.1 GCA_028694875.1 Candidatus Izemoplasmatales bacterium | reverse complement strand
AGAAGATATTTCCGAAGAAGTGATTGCGCACGAACGTGAAATTTTGACGAAAGAAGCGCTCAATGAAAACGCGGAATCGGCAAAACCGAAGCCCGAAAACATCATCTTGAAGATGGTCGAAGGCCGTCTCAACAAGAACTTAAAAGAAATCTGCCTCGTCAACCAACCATTCATCAAGAATCCCGATCAAGCGATTGGCGATTACGTGAAGAGCAAGGGCGCGACGATTGTGACCTTTGCACGTTTGGCCGTGGGTGAAGGCATTGAGAAAAAAGAAGAGAATTTTGCCGAAGAAGTGATGGCGCAAGTAAAATAAAGGACACCGATGTGTCCTTTTTTTCCAAAATGAAACGGAGGGGAAGCAATTGGCGAAAACACGGATCATGATCAAACTCAGCGGCGAAGCCCTTGCGGGGAAAAGTGGCATCGGTATCGATCCACAAACTGTCAAGAAGATTGCCAAAGAAATCAAAGCAGCCTACGATTTAGGACTTTGCGAAATTGGCATTGTCGTGGGCGGAGGAAATATCTTCCGCGGAAAACTGGCCACCGAAATGGGCATCGAACGTTCCTCAGCAGATTACATGGGCATGATTGGAACAATCTTGAACGCGCTCGCACTCCAAAACTCACTCGAATCGCTTGGCGTCGATACGCGCGTGATGACGACTTTAAACATTCCCGAAGTCGCAGAACCTTACATTCGCCGCAAGGCCATCTCGCATTTTGAAAAAGATCGGATTGTCATTTTTGGCGGCGGTACTGGAAATCCATATTTTTCGACCGATACGACCAGCGCCTTACGCGCGGCCGAACTCGGCGTTGGCATCGTCTATATGGCGAAAAATGGGACCGACGGTGTCTACGACAAGGATCCACAAACGTATCATGATGCCGTGAAGTTCCATGAACTCACACATCAAGAAGTCTTGCAAAAAGAACTTCAAGTCATGGATTCGACCGCGGCCGCGCTCTGCCATGATAACAACATCGACATTTATGTCTTTGATATGAACAAAGAAGGCAATATCAAACGCGCCGTGCTCGGTGAAGACATCGGCACGATGATCAAAAATAAGTAAGGAGGACTCATTATGCCAGAAACGATTTTATTGGAAGCAGAAGAAAAGATGGAACATTCGCTCGAAGCGCTTCATAAATCATTCGCCACGGTGCGCAGTGGTCGCGCCAATCCGAAGATGCTTGAACGAGTCCACGTGGACTATTATTCGGTCGAAACCCCAATTTCTCAAATCGCGGGGATCTCGGTTCCAGAAGGAAATCAAATCTACATCAAACCCTATGACAAAAGCATGCTTTCCCAAATTGAGCGCGCGATTTTCGCGGCCAATCTTGGCGTGACCCCAACCAATGACGGTGTCGGCATTCGCATCGTATTGCCTCCCTTAACGGAAGAAAACCGTCGCAATTCCGTCAAAACAATTCACACGATGTCCGAAGAGAACAAAGTGGCGATTCGCAATGTTCGTCGCGATGCGATTACCCATTTCAAGAAAATGGAAAAGGACAAATTGCTAACCGAGGATGATCTCCAATATTATGAGGATGAGGTCCAAAAATTGACGGACAAATTCATCGCCAAAATCGATGAAGCCTTCCACGAAAAAGAAAAAGAAATCATGCACATCTAAAAGACCGGAAACGGTCTTTTTTTCTCACCGCGAAAGCGTTGGAAAAATGAGGCGTGATGTTGTATAATAAAGAGAAGCAAAATAGGGGGAATTTTTTTATGAAACCCAAACAAGTCATCACGATTCCCGCACACGTGGCGATTATACTAGATGGCAATGGCCGTTGGGCCAAACGTCGTGGCATGCCACGCACATTTGGTCATCAACGCGGTGTTGAAAATATCAAGACAGTGACGCTTGCGGCGCAAGAACTCGGGATTAAAGTCCTTTCCGTTTATGCCTTTTCCACGGAAAACTGGAATCGTCCAAAGGCCGAAGTGGATTACTTGATGACACTTCCCAAAGAGTTTGAAGAGAAATTCTCCAGCGATTTTGAAAAATACAATGTCAAAGTCATGTTTTCTGGACGTAAAACCAAAATGTCCGAGGAAAATCGTGAAATTATGGAGAGGATGACTCGGGATACCGCGATGCGTACAGGGATCATTCTCAACATTTGTTTCGATTACGGATCCAAAGAAGAAATCACGCAATCCGTACAACAAATCGCCGCATTGATAGAAAAAAGCGAACTCACTTCGAGTGAGATTACGCCCGAACTCATCGAGTCGCATTTATACACCAAAGATCTCCCCCCCGTCGATTTGATGATTCGTCCTTCGGGGGAACAACGATTGTCGAATTTCTTGCTTTGGCAACTCGCCTACGCGGAACTGTACTTTACGCCGGTATTCTGGCCCGCCTTTTCCAAAAAGGATTTGGAGAAGGCGCTCGAAGCTTTTACCAATCGGGACCGCCGCTATGGCGCGATCAAGGGGTGAAAGTATGAAAGAGCGTACAATCACCGCCTTACTCATGGCGGTCGTCATGGTTCCTATTTTGGTCGTAGGCAATGAGTTTTACCAAGTATTCAGTTTGTTTTGTTTGGCACTCTCTGGAGCCGCTGCTTGGGAATTTACAGGAATGCGTTCGGCCATCAAACCGATGAAGTTATGGATTCGATGGACTACGATTCTCCTCTCGATGGCTTCTGCTATCTTGTTTTACTTGTTATTAAGCGGGTTGATGACAGCCCTCCTCTATCTCGCATTCGTTTTTGCGAGCATGCTATTTTTTATGGGTGTGTTTGTGTTTGATCCTGAATATGTAGGATCGGACCTCGCCTATACGATCATTGGAATTCTTTATGTGTCGATTGGGTTTTCCGCGATTGCATGGTTTCGAGATCAATCGGTATGGTTGATTGTCTATTTGTTACTGACATCGATGTTAACCGATACCTTCGCCTACTTGTTTGGCATTCGATTTGGACGTCACAAACTCGCGCCGCTCGTGAGCCCGAAAAAATCGGTGGAAGGCGCGTTGGCAGGACTTGTTTTGGGTGGTGTCCTTTCCGCGTTATTCGCTTCATGGATGAATGTGATTCCAGAACCGTTTGTCGTTGTGTTGTTGTTGTCGTTTGCGTTGTCGATTGCCGCCCAAGTCGGGGACTTGGTTGCAAGTGCCTTCAAGCGCGAAGCCAACATCAAAGAC
>JAQVKB010000206.1 GCA_028694875.1 Candidatus Izemoplasmatales bacterium | reverse complement strand
CACTGGATTCGGAACCTTCGAAGTCAAGGAAAGAAAAGCCCGTTCTGGACATGATCCCAGATCCGGTGAACTCATTTCGATTCCCTCGTTGAAGGCGCCAACCTTCAAAGCCGGAAAGGTCTTAAAAGACTCCGTCCGTTAACTACTATTGACAAGAAAACCGACAATCTCGCGATTGTCGGTTTTTTTCTACATCATGATTTCACACTCTTTCCGCAATTTTGACATTGAGGAAATGGCTCAAATATGATACTATTTTGAATATCAAAGCATTTTTGGAGGAGAAATTCATGAAGTCACGTTTTCGCTTTAGTTTGGTCGTTGTGTTGCTTTCGTTATTGGCCTCTTTGTTTGTCTTATTAACGCCAATTCCCGAACCAATTTCCGACGATTTTAGTGCGGTGAGTGCCGCTGCCTATATTCAACAGATCGCGTTGGAACCTCATAGCGTGTTTGATGAAGAAGCTCATGAGACCGTCCGCCTCTATCTCAAGGACCAACTCACGGAATTGTTGGGAGCGCAAAATGTCCGCGAAATCGATTATACCGCCGACGAAGTAGGAAGCGATTATCCGATTCGAAACTTATTGGGTGTGATTCCCGGAACATCGGATACGGCCATCATGTTGGTGGCACACTATGACTCCCGCGGTCATATTGGACGAATGGGAGAACTTGGCGGTTCCTACGGTGCAGCCGATGATGGTTATGGCGTTGCGACCATATTGGAACTAGCACGTGTGTATGCCGATCGTACTGACCTTGAAAATACAATTATGTTCCTTATTACCGATGGTGAAGAAACGGGTCTCTACGGCGCTGAAATGGTTACACAAAACGAACAAGAATTAATGGATCAAGTTGGCTTCGTGATCAATCTGGAAGCGCGTGGTATTGAAGGCCCCGCGTATATGTTTGAAACATCGAAGAATAACGAAAAAATCATTGATTTTTATCGGAATGCATCTTATCCAGTATCCTATAGTATTGCGACAGCGGTTTATACCGTCATGCCGAATATGACAGATTTTACAGAATTCTTGGCGATTGGAAAACAAGGGATTAATTTTGCGGTTCTCGATAGTCTTTATTACTATCACACCCCAAGAGATAATTTCACGAACATAGACCTTTCGAGTTTGCAACATTATGGTGCTCAAGTAGCTCCACTCGTGGAGGAATTCGCGACGAACGCGGTGTATTCTGATGTCCATTATTTTGAAGGAGAACAAGACCAAGTCTTCTTTACCTTGTTCCCGAATGTGTTTGTTTCATATACGGACACCGTCGCGACAGTACTTCATGTCCTCGTTTTACTGGGTGTGATTGCGTTCTTGATATTCGGAATTGTCCAAAAGAAGATCAAACCCCTTGCCGTGCTCAAACAATTTGGAATGATACTCTTGAGTTTGGTTGTTGTTGGTATTGCTGGAGTCTATTTATCCAAGTTGATTGCATTCTTGGGAAGAACTTCATGGTCTTTGACATATGTGAGAATGGAGAATACAGAATTACCCACCTTGTTCTTAATGGTCGGAACACTGCTTGGATTATTCTTCTTATATCGCCGCTTTGTCGAAAAGAATCAGGAGCAGAAAGAATTCTTGTTTGCGGCGTCCTTATTCCTTGCCTTACTCGCCTTCTTAACCGGTGTTGTCCTTTCTGGTGCTAGTTTCTTATTCTTTGTTCCTTCGCTCTTTGGATTGATTTATTTGATCTTTCAACAATTCAATGCGAAGATGTTGTGGAAGCGAATTCTCTTTGTGGTATCAACACTCATCTTGATGTTGATTGCTGTACCGCTTCTGTATTCGTTGTTCTTGGCACTCACCGTAGGAGGACTGGCCGCATTGTTTGCGATCATGTTGTTCTATTTGATTGTCTTGATACCAATTTTTGTCAATGAAGCTTATTCCATGTAACAAAAAAAGCCTCCGCAGAGGCTTTTTTCTTTAGTAAATGGAGATTCCGTAAGCAGCCAAAAGATAGATGACGTATGGAATCAAGTTGTTCAGAGCGTGGACAGTGATGGTGACGTAAATATTCTTTTTTGAATTATGATAGATGAAACCAAGTGTCATACCCATGGCGACATAGGGAATAGCTTGAATGAAGTCCTGCCCAGCCAAGACATGCATCAACCCAAAGACAGCACCGGACAGAACAATGGCTAGGATTGAACCAAGGCGAGGTTCGATGATCATGAACAATGCTTTTCGAAATACCATTTCCTCGACAATTGGAGTGATGACCACCAACATCAAAAACAAGAGAACAAGTTGAACGGGATCCGCGGTGAACATGGACATAATCGTCATTTCGTTTTCACTGGTCGTCGTAACGCCAAGTAATTGAAGGACATAACTACTTAAGTAAAGTACTGCCAAGACGGCGATAATCCCAGTCGTGACTTGAACCAAGAACGTTCCGAAACTTTTCTTCGTGCGTTGCCAATCCGTGATGAAACCCATTTTGTCAATGAAGACGAATAGAATCAATGTAATTAGCACTTGTGAAAGGTTGATGATGACAGAGACTCTTGGTGGAATATTGACAATCACAGAGGAGACGACAACAGACATAGGTTCGAAGTTCATCTGGATTGTTTCTTCATAATTCCATGTGTCGCCTGAAAGGATGTTTTCAGTGGTAACCACATATGTACCAATGAGATCCTCGTTTTCATCGTAGATATCGAGGTAAACTTCGAGATATGGGACTGTATCCTCGCCAGTATTGGTCACAGTACCTGTGACTGTAACTGCGTAAGGATAGTCCACATTCTCTTGATCTAGCACCGTCACGAATGTGGGATCTGTTCGCTCTAAATATCCTGGGATCAATGCAAAATTGGGATATACCGCAAACATGATCAAAGCAGAAGCGACCATCACGGCCACAAGAACGACAAAATAAGCGATGAGAATTCGACCGCCAACCAACCTTTTTCGATGCTGTTCTAGGACTTCATCATTTTGATAATATTGATTTTGAACTTCTTCAGGTAAATCCTGTGGATCCTTCCACTGAAAGTCTCGGTCGCTCAAAATATCACCTCTCGCATATTATACCGAAGAAACTAACTTTTGAAAAGAGAAAAAGGTCACTACCAGCACGTCAAACCCGCCATGATTGACAAAATCGTCATATGGTGTATAATAATGTTAGCATTCGAAAGAAGTGGGGAA
>JAQVKB010000205.1 GCA_028694875.1 Candidatus Izemoplasmatales bacterium | reverse complement strand
GCTTTTCTCGCCTTGACCGATACGGCGGATTTCACGATGTCCATCGACTCGGAATTCACCTATTTGGAAGAGGCTTCCCCCCAAAGTGGATCCCAAGAATATGATTACAAGTACCATACGAATTTCACGACACAAATCTTGATGTATACAGGATATGTCATCCACATTGGGGACGAAAGCGTATCCGAAGATATGTATATGTCCATGGGTTCTTCCGGCGTGACACTCTATCAACGCATGGGGATTGACCAACCCTGGATGCAATACACCATGTCGTTGGAAGATTATTTGGATACCTCGCTTGGTGGCGACTCCCAAGGGATCGCCATGCTTCTCAACAATTCAGAGACATTCCAATATCAATTACAAAATGGATATGCCTTGATTCCAATTGCGTTAACGAATGAGAATTTCTCACTCGATCTCTTCGGCGAAATGTATGGATTCTTGATGGCGACAGGACTTGTCAACGCCTTCAACCAAGAAGCTTTTCTCGAAACAGCCGAAGCTTATTATTCGTTGATTGATTGCACCCTCGTGATGACACCCGATTTCGAAGAAGTCGTCGGATTTGAATTTGATTACACGAACTTTTTGAACGAATTGTCTTCTGAACTTTCATGGAATGACTCCGTCATTTCTCCAGATGATTCTCAGTTCGTAGCGTGGAAAACGACGATTCATGGGATTTCACAAGACCCCGTGAGTATCACGCTTCCGACCGTCACGCCAGAAGAAATCGAATACACACCGGCTGGAACGATTCTATTTCAATATGATGATGAAATTCGCGATATGATTGTCGATGAAGAAAATCACGCGTTTTATATTACGGTTCAAGGGGATTATCATCTCTATCGTGTGGATTATCTTACTTGGGAACAAGAATCCATTGAATACCCAATGATGCCCGATCAAATGTTTTTACGCGACGGGACCCTGTATGTATCCTTGACACCGGGACATGTTTACTTTACCTATGATGATCTTGTCGGAGGAGTTGCGATTGTCGACTCCGCGACGTTTACCAAAGACCGAGAGTTTGTGATAGATTATGATCCCTATGACATCGTTGTCGATGAGTTTGGATATATCTATTTGACGCACGGTTCCAACCAACATGGTTCGATGAGATCGCTGGACTCCTTATCCGGTCAAGTCATTGGTTCCTCTAGTAGCACCTATGAAAATGGTCAAATCCTGTATAGCGATTATACCAACCGCATTTATTACGTGGAACTCGAAACCACCAAAGATGATTTGATGATTTATCCCGTCTCACAAGGTGTTTTTACCGCGCCAAGAGCAGGAAGCGATCGATTTGAAGAAGAGAATTTAGTGCTCGATCCAACCCAAACCCTCATCTATAGTCAAGATGGTTGGGTATTCCAACTGAGCGATAATATTGGGGAAGATGGCATGAAATCATTCCTTCTCCCCTTCGAGTTTTTCTCACTCGCGTTTGATACGGAACAGAATCAAATGTATTTCGCGAAAGAAGATGGAATTGCTTTAACCAATTCGAGTTATCAAACGATTGGGTATTATGATTACAGCGGTGAATCGCAAGAACTGTATTACGCCGACCAAATGATTTTCAATCGCGGGACATACTGTGTTGAAATCTTGGATCTGGAGAATCCGGATCGATTGGAGTTCTACGATTCGAAGACCATCGACTTCGGAGATATTTTTTCCAGCGAAGCGTATTTGACGAGCTTTTTAGGCGGATCAAGTTACGAGTATGAGATTGCCACCGATAGCGAAGATTTGTCGGCATTCGGAGACCATTCGATTACCTACTATGTGACGATGCTCTTTGGCGTTTCCGTCGAAATGACAATTCGTCTGGATTTGCACGTGGTCGATCGTGTCAGCCCGAGAATCACGATTGCGGATCCTACCGATTTAACCATCAACTTGGGAGATTCCTTCACACCTCAAGAATGCATCGTCACGGACAATTACGATCCGAACCCTTCGTGTTCCATCGTCTTGAACGAGGTGAACACCTCAGAAAAAGGAACCTATACCGTCACGTATGAGGCGACGGATTCCTCTGGAAACACGAGTCAACGGTCGTTTGTGTATGAAGTAGTTCCACCAACGATGACGTATACGTCAGAAACGGTGACGATTTCAGGCGCTGCCACGGAAGTCCGATTTGATGTGGCAAATCAGAAAATCTATTATTTGTTAATGAGTGAAAAGAAGCTCATTCAATATGACATGACGACGCAGTTGAAATCGGAAATTGTGTTTGAAAAGACACCAGAGAGACTCCTACTTCAAGACGGAAAACTCTATGTCACGATTCTTCACCAAGCCCATAGTTCTTATTGGTGGGACGAAGATCAAAGCGGAGAAATCGCAATTGTGGATGCTTCCACCTTTACGTTGGAAAGCATGAACTGGGTGGATGTTGATCCGTATTCCATCGCTGTCATTGGTGGACATCTCTTTATTGCGCCTGGATCAGGTCAATGGGCCTACATGTTCAACTATGATCTGAGTGACTTTTCAAAGACGCCTGTCAAAACCAGCGTTCGTCAACTATCGCTCCTCTTCTATGATGCTTCCGTGAGCATGCTCTTCATGGTCACAACGGATAGTAGCCCTCAATCCTTGGAAGGATACGTCATCTTGAATGGTGTGATTGCATCGACGAAATCCAATTATTCCGACTGGGGGATGCAGTATGGAACGCACCTGTTTGTCTCACCTTTTTCGGATGTCCTCTTTACGCAGTATGGTGATGTGATTACGATCATCGATTTGTTGGAGTTCGATGCCATGCAACGAATGGACACGTTGACCTTTGATATTAGCGCTTTGGATTATGTGTTGAACGATCAAATGATTGTTTTTGGAACACCCGATCAATTCCTCTATTTTTCAACCGATTCGGCGTATGAACCCTATGCGATGATTGATCTTGGTATCGATATCGATGGAATTGCCATCGATGGCAATACGATTTACGTCGTCACATTGAATTCGTCCACTTGGACCTTAACGACGGTTCATCCGGATTGGAATCACTAAAAAAAGAAAGCCATGAACGCGCAATAAAGTGTACCCCGTGTCAAGGACACAAGAAAAAAGACTTATAGTTTTTCCAATGAAGACGATCGTCTGTAAAGGCGGTCGTCTTTTGTATTGATGTGTTTTATCGTATTTGGAATCACTCCATATA
>JAQVKB010000204.1 GCA_028694875.1 Candidatus Izemoplasmatales bacterium | reverse complement strand
GGCTCGATATATTCTTTGCCGGCGTCTCTCTCCTTTTGTACTATTATACGATAGAAGTTCGAATTTTTTGGATGGAATGCTTATCGAAAGGAAGATATTTATGGAACAAATTAAAGAATTACTCGCAAGGATGCAAAAACCTCGAATTTTGGATGTCGGAACTGGCGTCGGGAATTTCATTGCGATGCTTCTTGAAAATCTCCCAGAGGGAGCGTCAATCTTGGGCATTGATCAAAGTCAACGAATGATTGATATTGCCAAAAAGCAATTTCAAGAATATCCTCAAGTGTCGTTTCAAATGATGGATGGAGAATCCATGGATTTTCCTGAGGAATCATTTGATGTGGTTTGCTTGTCCAATTCACTTCATCATCTTGGCAATCCAGAACAAGTCTTTTCAGAAATGAAAAGGGTATTGAAACAAGATGGCTATATTTTGGTGAATGAAATGATGAAGAATCATTTGTCTCCTGCCCAAACATCTCATGTCTTAATTCATCATTTCGCGGCGGAAATCGATCGCTTGATGGGGATGATTCACGATGAAACATATGACCGTGAAGACATCATCCAAAGGGTCCAACAATTCCCTGATTTGGAATTAGTGGATGTGTGGGATATGGTCTTTGAAGGTGCCAATGCCGACCCCATGCAAGGCCTTGATGTCATGATTCAGACGTTGGATAAACTTGTGGAACGCGTCAAGTCGAGGGAAGATGCATCGGTTTATATTGAAAAAGCCGAGGCCATCAAAAAGCATCTCCATCGGTATGGCATCCTCGGCGCAACACAACTCTTACTTACCCTTCAAAAACGCCGCTTCGTGTAGCGGCTTTTTCTTTGGTCATCTTGCGAGGAAACCTTTGAAAAGGTATAATACAAGCAGAAGGTGATAACATGGATGTCAATCGGATGATTCTTTTGGGTATGGTTGTATTGCTCATCTATTTTTTCTTTATCGAGATTTTTACGGTTTTATTTCGATTGACTGGAATGACCAAGAGCAAGTCCCGTTTTCAAGTGATATCTCTCTTTACCAATAGCGGCTATACGACACAAGAAGCGGAACTCATTATGAATCATCAATTGCGTCGTCGACTCGCGAATACGACGATGTTATTTGGATACATCTTGAATGTCACCGTCATTTCCGTATTGATTAACATTATCATGACGCTCGGAACCGCGCAAAGCACCGATGTCTGGAAATTTGTGATTTATCTGGGATCGTTTTTTATCTTATTAACCATTATTGGTCGAATCCGGTTCATCGACCGATTCTTTCAAAACCTGATCAAACGTGTCGCCGTCCTCTTTCTTTATCGTAAAAATACCAATATTTTGGAAGTACTGGATCATTATGACAACAATGCCATCGTCGAGGTGGCGTTGAAGCATGTGCCTACTTATCTTGAAGGCATTCCTTTGAAAGACAACGGATTGAAGACTGAACACGGTCTCACGATCCTTGCCATCCAGAGAAACAACCACACGTTGGTTCGTATCACGGGAGAAGACTTACTTTTGGAAGGCGATCTTGTCGTTGTCTTTGGCAGCCTGAAACAAATCCGGGAAGTTTTCTTGACCGTCGAAGAAAGTGAATCCAATCAAGCAAAAGAGGAGTGAGCAACTCCTCTTTTTTGATCAGATGATTTGTGAAATGGATTTCATTATAGCCTGTTTAAGTCGAGTATGGTCTTTCACAATGCCTTCTTGGGGATCAAATAATTGACATATTTGTATGCCTCGAATCTTGGCTTTGTTTCGCGCTTCCTCTTGAATGTGAGCGCATAGGGTAACGAGTTTGGCGGGTGATTTTTGGACACGTTGCCATAACCCATCTAGCACTTTTCCAGAAAAACTCTGTGAATCGAGTCTGCCTTCCCCCGTCAATACAATATCCGTATTAATCAGTGAAGTATCAAATTTGAACAAGTCCAAAATCTCTTCAATACCTGATTTCATTTCGACAGAGAATACCAAGGATATTCCAGCGCCAATTCCACCTGCCGCACCCATCCCAATAGTTTGGGTATCAATCCTGTGTTGATTGAGGATCGTTTCCAAGGATTTCATCTGATTCTCAAGGAGTTCAACGATTTCTGGGGATGCCCCCTTTTGTGGAGCGAATGTTTTGCTCGCGCCGTTTGGACCCGTGAAGGGGTTCGAAACATCGGTATAGATTCTCAGTTGAATGTCGTGGAATCGAGATTTGAGACTGGATGTCTCAATTTCCTCGATGTGATGAAGGCTTTGAGGGTTTGGTTGGAAGGAATGATGCTGTGGATCGAAGAACTCTACGCCAATTGCTGATAAAGCGCCAACGCCGCCATCATTGGTTGCGGAACCGCCTAATCCGAGGTGAATCAACTTCGCCCCCTGATTGATGACGTGGAGGATGTCACAGCCCAGTCCATAGGAAGTGGCAGTCAGAATATTGTGTTCAGGAGATATCAGAGGGAGTCCAATACTCGTGGCCGACTCCAGCACCACTTCGGAATCGCTCCACCACAATGCTTTGCTTTGTAGAGGGAAGCCATCGGCATTCCAAGATGGGAAAACTTCCACGCGCCCCATTCTGGCCATGGCACATGCCTCAAGAAATCCTTCTCCGCCATCCGACAAAGGTAACCGAACAATCACTGCCGTGGGATCCTTTTGCACGATGGCGTCGACCATCGCGTTGGCGACTTCCAAGGCCGAAAAACTGCCCTTAAAAGAATCTGGACAAACGATGTATTTCATCAGGATTGATGGCTTTGCCAATCTTTGGCAAAAACATCCTTTCCGAGAGATTTGTTTTTTTTGTGCCAGCGTTTTGGTCCAAGTTCCGAGATTGTCACATCTTTTTTCTCGAATTGGGAAAGAAATTCCTCTTCGATAGAGAGTGCATCGCGAACAAGTTGGGCTCGGTTCGGAAATCCTAGTTTTTTCTCGTTTTCGACCAACGCATCAATCCTAGATTGTGCGAGAAGAAGTTCTTGACGATAAAGACTTTCTTGAATGTTTCCAGAATAGATCAAACGATGAATTTTTTCTTGACGCATCCAGTAAGCGAGTGAATCCTGTTCCTCCTGAAAGATAATCCCTTCATAGTCATCAAAGAAACAGGGTTTATACAAACTCAAGCAAGGAGTCGATGCGGAAGTGAGCCAAAGAAGAATCGAATGATCGTCGACTTCGGCGACCATCGAAGACGTA
>JAQVKB010000203.1 GCA_028694875.1 Candidatus Izemoplasmatales bacterium | reverse complement strand
AAGTTCTAATCCCAATTTCATTATAACTCTACTTCGCCGATTCGACATCGGTTTTTTGATTTTACACTAAATTACTTACTTAAATTTATAGTGAAAGTGCTTGACTTTCTTTATCTAGTTTTTATGCAAATTATATTTCTTCGTATGAAGTTGAATGTTTATTCATGTGATTTTTGATAATAATCATACTTACAGTATGGATTTTTGTTCGCATGCATGGTATAGTGAAATTAAGAAATAAGTAAGAATTTCGTGTCAACGACTACAGAAATCTACCATAGGAGGGGATTGATTTGAAACGGAAATTGATTTTAACGATCCTCATGCTGATGGTCGGGATCGCTTTGGCAGGTTGCGACTTCTTTGGAAACACGACCACAACGACGACGACCCAAGCATCGGAAACCACCACGTCAACGACAAATACCACAACCAGTGATACTTCGACGACGACCACAACCACGACGACGGATGAACCGACGACGACGACGACCACGACGACGACGGAACAACCGACGACGACAACGACAACCACGACAGAACAACCGACGACGGCCACGACGACGACCACCGTGACGACCACAACCACGACAACCACTGGTGTGACGACCACGACGACGACGGTGACAACGACGACGCCAACGACGACCACGACCACGACGTCCATTAGCACGACAACGTCCACTGGAACGACCACGACGACGTCCGCCACAACCGTGACGACCACGACGACGGAAGAATCGTTTGATCGTCAAGATCTCGTCGACCTGTTTATTGAGAAATCTGGAGAAGAGAATCCGGATGAAACGATGATTGAGGCCCAAATTGATTTTTATATGACGCTATTCGGCCTCACTTCTGAACAAGACCTATACGATCTCATGATCGGTCTCGATACCATTATGGGCGGCTTCGATATGATCGAAACGCTTCAGGATGCCAAGGATTGGTATGCTCAAGCAAAAGCTCTAGGTTTCGATAAGACGATTGTGACCAACGTGATGGTCAATATGCTCCGTCAACAAGTCAACGATGCCGTTGATCGTTATGACGAAGCGTATTATGTCAATGAGATTGCACAACTGAATGCGGAAATCTTGAATGTTCAAGGACAAATGGCGGCGTACCGCAGTGTTGTTCAAGATTATTGTGCCAATAGTACTCAAGTAGAAACCACTTGCATGGCTTGGTATGATACTCAAATTCTCGTATCTGATGCCGAACAAGCATATCGACAATTGGCAGACCAATACTCATGGGATACCTATGATGACATGTGGGACTGGGACACCTTCTATAATCTCGCTTGGAACATGGATGACCTCATGTACCACACTTATGTTTCGATGGATTCGTTCTATATCGATTTGTATCAAGAAGCGTATAACTCGATCTGGAATAGCCTTTCCACCGAACAACAAGCGATGTATCAAGATGTCATGAATCTCTATGAGACTTATGACACCATCTATTATCGCGACTTTACCCCACTCGATCATGCGTTGATGAGTGATATGGACAACTATGGCAATAATTTGCAAAGCATGATGTGGAATTATTGGCAAAACTATCAAGATTTCACATGGAACTTGCAGTCTCTGCAATGGCAAATTGTGGAAATCCAAGATCAAATGCAACGCGAGATGGAACAACATCAAATGATGCTTCAAGTCCAAGCGTATTTCAATACCGAAGCGGGCCTCGCCAAAATCAAGTTGTTGATGATTACGATTTATGACATGCTTGATTACGCGATTACGAATTTCGACCAAGATACGTTTGACATGATGTTTGGACTGATGACGGGTCAAATTCAATTGACGCCTGAAGATCTCAACAGCGATAACTTGGTGATGGCTGCTGGAATGGCGGCTGATCTCATCGATTTGCTCATGGCGACGATCGATCAAGACGATATCGATAACATCGCAAGCATCGCCAAAGATGCGGCTGCGATGTATGTTGACACCTTGGATATGACACTCCTTGAAGGTGCCGCTTTGCTCCTCAAGATCAATGCGGCCATCGATAAGTATTTGAACGCTGCCTATGACGCTGTGGGTGAAATCTCATCCTTCTTGCATTCGATTGATGCCGACAAAGCGGATGCGATTCTTGCTTTCGTCGCGCTCATGCAATCAGGCACATTCAATCAAAATCAAATCGTGATTGGTGTAGCGACACTGATTGATACCTTGATTGCGGATGGATCGATTGACATGGAATTTGTCAGCGGCATTCTCGTCGATCTCTATTTTGATGTGACCACGATGCTGGATCCCGATCCAGCGACAGTAGCGGCCGTCAAATTGGCGCTCGATGCGAATATCACACGAATCTTTGAACTCGCGGCAGAAATTGCGCTCTACGATCCAAGCACTTTCTTATCCTCGGAACAAATGGATTCTGTCGCAGAATTTATGGCCAGAGTCGAAGCCCTTGTGATGATGTTTGATCAAGGGTTCGAGACGATTCTCGATCCGATTAGTTTTGGCTATGATCATCAAGACTTCGTTAATTTGATTGAGTCGATGAATGACGAATACATGAACCCTGAAGAAATCGAACTTCAAATCGATATGTTCATGGCCATGTTCGAAACCGAAGATGAACAATTCGCATACAATATGTTGTTGACCATTCAATCGATGGTTCGTGCACTCGAAAACATTGATTCCTTCACCGCCTTCCAAAATTGGTTCGGCGCTGTCGTCAATCTTGGTTTCTCGAATACCGCGATTGCGAACTACATGTTTAATATCGGTACTTGGCAACTGGATGTCGCCATCAACAACCCCAATGGCGATGTCGTTTACATCCAAAGCGTGATCGATGAGGAGACTCAATACCTTCTCGATTATCAAGGATATGCCGAATCCTTAATCAACTTCTTAGAAGGATTGACACTCGGTATGACTCCTGAGCAATATAATAATAGCTGGACTTTCTGGTTTGCCAAACTGGCATACTTCGAAGCTCAAGATGCTTTCTATGAGGCAGAGAATGAAGCCTTATGGTATATCGATTATTACGCTGTGGATGCCATGATTTCTGCTTGGGATAACTATCAATTCTACACGATGATCGAAGACTATGTCACCGCAGATCAAATGTTGACGGAATTCTATTCTTATTACGATTATCTCGATTTCTATCAACAAATGCTGATAGACGACTTGATTGACG
>JAQVKB010000202.1 GCA_028694875.1 Candidatus Izemoplasmatales bacterium | reverse complement strand
ATATATCGACTTCGGGTATTGGTGAGAAAAGCCAGTTCTTTGGCTCTGGTAAGGGCCACATAAAACAGTCTGCGTTCTTCTTCCACGTCGACGCGCTCCATCAAGGATTGACCTGATGGAAACAAGGTTTGTTCGAGACACGTGACAAACACAACGCGAAACTCAAGGCCTTTCGCGGAGTGAACGGTCATCAACGAAACATATTCGTTATTTTCCAGTAAGTTCTCCGTTTCTTCGCGCAAAGAGAGATCTTCCAAAACGCCGACGAGTTTCTCGTAGTTGGTCACGGAAGCGTCATAATCCTTGATCTTTTCCAGAAGAATGGTTTTGAATTCTTGTAAGTTTTCAATCCGACGTTCGGATTCGAATTTTTTCTCTCTCGAAGTGTCGTTTTCTTCCAGCATTTTGAGATAGCCGCTCACATGAAGAATCGCATCGTAACTTTCCAACAAGTTTCGGTCTTCGAGTTGCTTCTGAATCTCAAACATGCCTTCTTTCCATTCCAAAAGACGCGTCAACGCGGCTTTCGGAATGAAGTCACTAACAGGCTCGACAATATCAAAGAGTTTGAGGTTGGCAGAGGTCGCTGCCTCCTTCATTCGTTGGAAGGTGACATCGCCAATTCCTCTTTTGGGTTCATTGTACACACGCTCAAACGCGTAATCGTCGCCCATGTTGATGATGAGACGCAAATACGCGATGATGTCTTTGATTTCTTTTCGTTTGTAAAAGGAGGTGTTGCCAATCACCTTGTAGGGAATATTGTACTTTAACAAAACATCTTCGAAACGACGACTCATCGCATGGTTGCGATAAAAAATCGCCATGTCGGAGAATGGGATGCCTTCCTTTTGTAAACTTTTAATTTTGGTGTATACGTAGTAAGCTTCTTCTTCGTCGGATTCCGCTTTGAAATGGACAACTTTCTCGCCTTCACCCAGTTCTGAGAACAAATCTTTTTCAATCCGATTCTTATTCTTACGGATAACCGAGTTGGCTGCCTTCAAGATATTCGTTCGAGAGCGATAGTTTTGATCCAACACCACGGTTTTGTAAGTTGGAAAATCGCGCGTAAATTTCCGAATATTCTCAATATTGGATCCTCGAAACGCATAGATACTTTGATCTTCATCGCCGACGATGAAGAGATTGTGGTGTTCTTTGGCAAGGTAATGAACGATTTCGTATTGCAAGTCGTTGGTATCTTGAAATTCATCCACAAGGATATATTTAAACAAGTCTTGATAGTACTTTAAGACCTCTTTTTCTTGTTTGAAGAGTTTTAAAACCAACACCAACAAGTCTTGAAAATCGACCAGATTGTTTCGTTTCAAATACGTTTGATAGGTTTCAAACACTTGTTCGAGAGCGCTACGAATCGGTTCTTGATGAAGCGATAATGTGATCGGATCGGCTTTCGCTTCCTCAATCATCGCGGCGAATGCTTTGGGCGAAAAGCGTTTGGGATCGTAGTTGAGATCCTTCATGATATTTTTCGTGATGATGGCGGCGTCATCATCGTCGATAATCTGAAAATCATTCTCATATCCGAGATGATGGATATCGCGACGCAAGATTTTCGCTCCCATCGCATGGAACGTCGAAATCCAAATTCCACGAAGTGGCAGATCAATCAAATGAAAGACGCGGTGACGCATTTCTTCGGCGGCACGATTGGTAAAGGTAATCGCCAAAATGTTCGCAGCGGGGATTCCAATTTCATCAATTAAATAGGCAATGCGGTTAGTTAAAACGCGGGTTTTACCAGATCCGGCACCCGCGACAGCCATCACGGGACCAGAAACGATTTGAACCGCTTCCGCTTGTTTTTCATTGAGTTTTTCGAGAATCTCACTATGCACTGTCATCACCTTCTACCATTATACCACGGAGCCGGGCAATCCGCTCCCTGGAAAGAAAAAAATCAATGCCCAAAGGCATTGATCATTTTCGGTCTTGTTCTTGGTTGATGCGTCGGTCTTTGAGAAAACGAATCAGGGAGAGCACAAAGAGCACGGTACTGATGAGAAAGATGGCGGTAAGGGCGAAAAAGAAGATCGCCAATCGCACTTTATCCGAACTCGTTGGTGCGTCTTCCATGGCCCAAAGCAATCCACTGATGATGGCGCTATAGGCACTAATCAGGGAGAGCACAAAATAGGCAATGACATTCAGAATTTTGGTTTTCATGTTATTGGAAACGGGACTTCAACTCGACGATCCGGTTGAAGATCAATTCTTGCGTGGTGGTATCTTCATCGACACGGAAATAACCAAGTCGAATGAATTGGAACTTCTCGCCAATTGGAGAACCCTTCAACGCTGGTTCCACAAATCCTTGGACGGATTTCCATGATTCAGGATTCAAACGTTCGACCAAATCGCGTGTCGAGTCGGAATCGACCATCAACGGTTCAAACAATCGGAACGTCGCGGGAACGGCTCTGGATGCTTCGACAAAATGAATGTTTCCATTCGGTTTCCTTTCATCGAATCCTGAACCACTCTTGGTGCGGACATCATACGTGGCATCGATTTCCACAATTTGACCGTGGTCATTATATCGAACGGCTTCGGCTTTGATGAAATAAGCGTGCATCAAACGGACTTCGATTCCTAACGAAAGACGTTTCCAATGTTTGTTGGGCTTTTCTTCCAAGAAGTCTTCACGACTGATATAAATTTCGCGTCCAAAAGGAAGTTTTCGTGAACCCATTTCAGGACGATCTGGATTGTATTCGACTTCGACTTCTTCAATATCTTGATCGTAGTTGGTAATGATGACCTTGATCGGATCAAGAATCGCCATGACGCGTTTGGTTTGACCAACCAAATCGCTACGCACTGCGGTTTCAAGCATTTCCGAAGAAACCGTGGAGTTAATTCTAGAAAGTCCCGTGGAAAGGATAAAACTCTTGATGGCTTCCGGTGTAAATCCTCTTCTTCGTAGTCCAGCAAGGGTGGGCATTCTGGGATCATCATATCCTCTGACAAGCCCTAGATCAACCAATTGTTTCAAATAGCGTTTGGACATAATTGTATTCGTAATGTTCAAACGACCAAATTCGTATTGATGTGGGATATGGGGCGTTTCACAATGTTCCACAACCCAATCATACAATGGACGATGGTCGACATATTCCAACGAGCAAAGCGAGTGCGTCACTCCTTCCATGGCGTCTTGGAGTGGATGCGCAAAATCATACATGGG
>JAQVKB010000007.1 GCA_028694875.1 Candidatus Izemoplasmatales bacterium | reverse complement strand
TTTCTACCCATTTGGTGAATTGAGACAAAGGAATGGTGATTACCAAATAAAGACCCCAAAGGAGAATATAACCTTCCACAAAGGCAAAGGTTTGGGATTGCGTGACGCGAATCGCGTAATACAGTTTCGTATAACTCAACACATTGAGAAGCGCACTGCCTTTGATGATCAACGAGAAATTATTCATCATCGGAGGCATTAAGATTCGAACCACTTGAGGAATGATAATGTATCGATATCGTTGAAACGGAGTAAACCGAAATAGATCCATCGCCATGTATTGGTCTCTAGAAATACTTGAAAACGCCGATTGATATACATTTTTCATATAGGGCGTCATGTATACCACCAACGCGATGATTCCCAAGAGATTCCGTTGATAGGAACCGAATGCCGGTCCAATCAAGAATGCCATGACGATGATTAAGACAAGAAGCGGCGTTCCATAGATAATCTCCGTAAATACATCAATCAATGCTTGAAAGTATTTCATCTTTGAAATCGAAAGTAAATAAAACACAAACCCCATCACGAGACTTCCGAGAAGAGAAATCACCGAAACAAAGATGGTATTGAAAAATCCTGTGGAGATGAGCGTGCGATAGTTTTCGAACGCGCTCAATTGAAAATCACTGGTTTGGCGCAACACGACAAAAACCACAAAAGCGGCGATCGTGAGAATCGCCGCAATGTAGGCAATCTTTTTACTCATGGATGTAGAAATCCAACCCATACTTTCCTAATTCTGCCAAAATGACGGCATCCCATTGATCTTTGAGAACTTGATACAATCCGTTTTCGTCACTGAACGTGTCAATAAATGCGTTTGCTTGCGCCAATAGTTCTGTATTTCCTTCTGCGACCGCCATCCCAATCGGACTCGAAACGAACGCATCCCACAAGACGATGGTATCATCACTGTTGGCTTGATACCCCGCTACCACGGGATTGGCACTCATCAACAACAAATCCGCGGTTCCTTGCGCGACCGATTCGACGGCCGTGCCAAGATCCGTCGCTTCGATCACCGTTTTTCCATAAGACTGAGGAATGGTGACAGATACTTGCGAAGCCAATCCAACATAGGTCACATCTTCCAACGCTAAAACATCGTCGACAGACGAATCTTCGGTCAAACCATTATTCTCCGCATAGGTTTTGTTCATCAGCGAAATAATCTTGAAGTAAAAATAAGGATCGGTAAAATCGACAGAAAGTTCGCGTTCTGCAGTAATGCTCATCGACGCGATGATGATGTCGATTTCCCCCGAATTAAGTGCAGGAATCAACGAACCGAAATCGGTATTGATGATTTCAACTTCTCTCCCTAAATACAATCCGAAGGCTTTCGCAATATCGACCGAAATCCCCATCGGCTCATTGTCGGTAGTGACAGTTTCAAAAGGTGGATAGCTTAAATCCATCCCGACACGCAAGACATCGCCACGTCCTGAGCAAGCGCTCATCATCAAAGCCAGCATGATCAAAGACATGAATAAGAATATTTTTTTCATATGGAATAATTTCCCTCCCTAAAAATGAAAGATGAAACATCCGCGGCCAAAAACCTCATGCGTACGTCTCATTCTTATCATCCATTATATATGATGAATTCCAAAAAATGGCTCAAAGTGATAAAAAAATGCGATTCTTGGGATGAGAGTCGCATATTTTTCTGGTTTACTTGGTATAAATAACGAATCCATATCCGGGCACACTCACCGAATCGATTGGATCAAATGCGACTTGCTCGTTCGTTTCGTTGTTTGTCCAAACTCCTGAATAAGTATCAAAATGGACCGATGTTGTGACCGTCGTGGAGGAGAGATTGGCCAACACCAAGACTTGGTCACCACTCGTCACATCGAAGCGAACAAAGGACAAAAGCTTCGAATTCGCGTTATACAAAAAATCAGTACTATTGGAAAAATTGGTATTATAGAGGGCTTCATGAGTTTTCTTCAGATTCACAAAGCCCTCGAGGAATGGTTGAAGGTCATAACCATTCCACGTGATCAAATCTTTGTCAAAAAAAGCGAGGGGATGTTCTAGAGACGACTCTTGTCCCGAATAGATCAGTGGCATCCCCGGTAAGGTAAATGTCAGCATCGTCATCACATCGGCACTACTTCCTAAACGACTTTCAATCGTCCCATCCCATGAATTGATATCGTGATTCGTGATGAAATTGAGTGAGAATGCCCCTTCTGGATATTTCGCATTCGCTTGTTTTAAGTAGTTGATCAACGTCCATTTGGTGGCAGTGCCATGATAGACGTTTTGAAGATTCGTGAGCAACGACCAACCGCCATAGTTGGCGTTGAAGGTATCGAACCAAGAGTATATGGAGTCGTCTTCCGCCAAGAAAAAGATTTCGGGATTGATCGCTTCGACTTGGTCACGAAGCTTTTCCCAAGTCGAAGTTTCGACGCCAGAGGCAAAATCGCAACGAAATCCATCGATTCCAAACTCGCTTGCCCAATACGTGAGCACATTACCGAGTTCGGTAATCACATCTTGTCTTGAGGTATCGAGCTCGGCGACATCTTGCCAATTCGTTCCTCTTGGAATCACGATATCGCCGTTCACTTGAATGTAATATTCCGGATGCTCTGTAATCCATGGTGAATCCCAACCTGTATGGTCAAAAACGATATCCATGACAATTTTGAATCCCATGGACTTGGCTTCGCTCACCAAATTGTGAAAGTCCTCAAGGGTTCCAAATTCGGGATTGATCGAATAGTAATCGGTAATTGCGTAATAAGACCCTAACGTTCCAATCCGATGGGTCCAAGAGATCTCATGGATCGGCATGAACCACAAGACTTCGACACCAAGTTCTTGTAAACGAGGGAGTGCTTCTTGGAACGCCGCAAACGTCCCTTCCGCGGTATATTGTCGTACATTCACTTCATACATCACCGCATCATCGATCCAATCCGGCAAAACAAGACTCGAAGACGTTAACGAATTCGTGCCAATCGAATCAGGAGAGATGACGGCTACCGTCGTCGAAGTCGTCGTTTCCGAGGAAGTCGTGAGGGTAGTCGTGGAAGAAAGGAAGGTTGTGGATGTTGTGGAAGTGCAAGATCCCAACAGAAACAAAGAAAATATCAAAAGGATGGAGAGTGTCTTTTTCATCAGAAATACCTCGATACTATTGTAACATACAGAACATGATTCAAATCAGTTCATGTTGATGATGTCAAATGCCCCAAGGATCATCTCCATCAATTCCTCTTTGGTCCCAGAAAGATGAAGGTTCCTCGAATCCACCTCTTCCGATTGCATATTCGTTTGAAACAGCAAGATATCTTCTTTCATCTTTGGGGGACAATCGAATCGATCTGTGCTTGCTAAATTTTCAGCTAGTCGGAAAACATCATTTCGATGTTTATTGATGTCTTCCCTTTTGATTTGTGGGTCACCTTGATCTTTTTTCAATTTCAAGTCATTGTATGCCCTTATTTTGAGTAGAATGAGGCATTCGATATTGGCGACTTGAATTTCTCCTTGCAAGGTACAATGAGAGACGATATAGCGATAATACGCATCATCAAGAATCAACGCAGACAAACTTGACACTTCATCAGAAACGGATAGTTTCGTCGCGCGTGAAAGCATGACGTTCTGAAATAAATCGGGTTTTCTAGATAAAATCTCAATCATCTTAGGAAAGGTCTCATTGATGGGATTCTCAAATCGGAAAAACTGAGATTTTCCTTGTGAAGCCTTCGCCGTGTATCCCCCATTTTGAACATAATCCATAAATTTATCGAGAAAACGTGAATCAATCACTTCGACAACGAAAACGAGATCCAAATCCTTGGTTCCCTTTCTTCGGCTTGAGCCCAAAGCACTCAAAGTCAATATCGTAGCGGCACCGCCGATGAGAATGTACTTGTCGTAATCGTCCCTAAAATAATCAATAAAGTTTTGTAATCCTTGAATCATGTCAAACTACCTCCAAAACTGTGATATATACTGCTCCATATCCTTTTGGACTCTTTCATCGTTTTCGTTTTGAAGCGACACGTATAGGGCGAAGGGATTCATCAAGCCGCTCGATAGTTTCACGATTTTTGATTTCCATATTTGTAACTTGACGGCATCAAAGTGACCTTGAAATGATGGCTCGAGAGCGTCTTTGATTTCTTTGTATAATTTGCTTTCAATTGCGTACTCCTCTTCGTCTTCCATGATCATCCCTACCTTCGAAAGCCCAAATACTCCTGCCGATACCAACTGCTCTTTCCACTGGTGAATCGAATCACGTTGAACGTAGATTTCTTGCATGACTGGCGATTTGAGGTAGGGCTTCGCTTGATTCCAAATTGTCTCCTTATCATCAAGCGCAATAAGGCGATGAGAGTTGATAATCTCTATCTTGAGTATCTCTTTCTTCTCTAGTTCCTTGACAGCCCGATACACTTCGTATTCTTCTTCGTGAATCAACTCATGTAGTCCAGATTGAAACGTCTCTAGACGATCAAGAACAAGGAGTTTGAATAAGATGTTTTGCGCTCCAAGAGACAATGGTTGATTGGGAATAAGTGGTTTTTCATTCATGGATTCGTTGATAAGAATCGCAAGTTCTGGAATATAAAACTGATTTGAACCAATGATATAGGCTAATTTCATTTTCGTAAGCGATAGTTTGTTCTGGAAACTCAATCTTGGAAATGAGAAAATGACATTCGCTTGAAGATCCCTATATATTTGCTCCTTCAAAAATTGAAATTCCTGTATTTGAAACATATTCCCAATAAATTGGGCAATGACAAAGGGGTGATGTTCAATCATGACAGAAATGAAATGAAACATCTTTTTGAATCGAAAGCTCAAAGAGAAGTCATCAAACGGATTTTGATCTTCCTTGATATAAAAATACTTACCTAGAAATTCTATTTCTTCTTTTTTGTTCATATTGATCCTCTCCTTGTATAGATTTTAGCACATTTATAGTTAGTATGCAATATTTTTGCTAATACATTATATTATTGCTAATTAAATGGATATACGAGTTGATATACTCCTAATTATGAGACAATCTGAACCAAAGAAAAAAGTGCCAATTCATTGATATCTGGCCTTTGATAGGCGTATAATATGTTGTTATGTAGAAATGAGATGATGCTATGACAAAACAAACAACCAGTTCCAACCTCAAACAAGTCGACACGACCAATCGAAAAGGTTTCTTTCGAAAGTTAGCGGCGTTTATTGGCCCAGCCTACTTGGTAAGTGTAGGATATATGGACCCAGGAAACTGGGCTACGGATATTGCGGGAGGTAGCCAATTTGGTTACCGCCTTATTTGGATTATTTTGTTGTCGAACATCATGGCGATTCTGTTCCAGTCGCTCTCTTCGAGACTTGGAATTATCTCTGGAAAAGATTTGGCGCAAGCCTCGAGTTCTCATTATCCCAAAACGGTGAATTTCATTTTGTGGATTCTTTCCGAGATCGCGATTATTTCAACCGACATCGCGGAATTATTAGGAACGGCCATTGGGATCAGCCTCATCTTCAAAGTACCCATTCTTTGGGGTGTTGTCATTACCGGGTTTGATACGTTGCTTCTCATGGTCATTAACAAACTCGGGATTCGCAAAATGGAAGCTTTTATCATTCTCTTGATTTTCATCATTGGCGCGAGTTTCCTCGCGGAAATTATCATCTCCCAACCGGATTATCATAACATCTTGAGTGGTTTCGTTCCTTCGATTCCGAATGCCACGGCACTCTATATTGGGATTGGAATCATCGGTGCGACCATTATGCCGCATAATCTGTATTTGCATTCTTCTCTTGTGCAAACAAGAAAAATTGATCGAACTCCTGAAGGATTTCGTCAAGCCATCAAATTCAATATCATCGATTCCGTCATCGCCTTGAATTTTGCGTTTTTGGTCAATGCGGCGATTTTAATTGTCGCAGCGGCCGTGTTCTATGAGAGCGGACGATATGATGTCGGTGATATTATTACGGCACATCAATTACTGGAACCAATCCTAGGATCCAATTTGGCGCCAATCTTGTTTGGCATCGCCTTGATTGCGGCGGGACAATCCTCGACTATCACCGGAACTTATGCAGGTCAAGTGGTGATGGAGGGATACATCCATCTTCGTCTTCAACCTTGGGTACGTCGATTAATTACGAGATTATTGGCGATCATTCCTGCGCTGTTTGTGATTATCACTTATGGTGAAGGGGCTTCGGCACAACTTCTCATCTTGAGCCAAGTCATCTTATCACTTCAACTGAGTTTTGCGGTCGTTCCTTTGATTCATTTCGTCAGCTCCAAGAAGTTCATGAAGGATTACGCCATCAAAGTCCCGATGAGAGTCGTAGCTTGGTTCTTGGCCGCCGTCATTTTGGGTCTCAATGTTGTACTGGTGTACAACACGATGACAGCCTGGTTATCAAGCGGTGTCCATATTGTCGTCTATCTTCTTGTCATTCTAGGAATTCTCGCGTTGATTGGGTTACTTGTGTTCATCGTCGTAGAACCATTTCTCAACAAATTCCGCAACCCCAATAAAGTATCCATCCACCATCTCAACACAGTTCCCCAAATCGCGAAAATCGAACCATACAAAAAAATTGCTTTGGCGCTCGACTTCAGCCAAAGTGATAGTTCGGTTTTATCTCACACCTTGCATCTCTCCAACTTCGACACGCAAATTCTTTTGATTCATATCGTGGAAAGTGCAGGAGCGGAAATCTATGGCGATGTGATTCAAGACCAAGAAACAGAGATTGACTCCAAGATGCTTGAACAATACAAAAAAAGACTCAACGAACTTGGATACAGAAACGTGGTCACAGAAATTGGCTTTGGGCAACCTCACTTACAAATACCGAAACTCGTGAATGACCGCCAAGTCGACTTGATTGTGTTTGGTTCTCATGGTCATCGTGGTTTCAAGGATTTGATGTTTGGTAGTGTCTTTGATCGCGTCAAACATCGTTTGAAGGTTCCGATGATGGTTGCCAAATTCACCGAACCGCCCATGTAGAAAGAAAAGAACTTCGACAGATTCTCTCTGTATCGAAGTTCTTTTTTTCACGTTCAAAAAACCATTGTACTATTTTTTTGCGGTATGATTCCCATCTACGATGAGGATCGGATAGCGTCATTGGAGGGTAACACGCTGAATCCATCGCCCAACTCCAACATCTCTTTTCATCTGCCAATCGAATGAAGTTCCCGATCGGTCGCGCCCTTCAATATATCCCTTTGTACATCTCCATGTCGAATCCAAACCATCATCCTTGGGATTCGTCCAACACCAGTTCGATGGTGTACTCGCTGATACTCAAAAAACTCGTTTCTTCACGATAAGCGAAAAACATGATATGATAGGTTCCCGACGTTGTAGGCAACTGATTGTAAGTCTGAAGATCCACATTGTAGATTAGAAAATTGTCGTACATCGCTTCCAAATTCGATTCCGAAATTTGGATGATCCTTTGATTCTCTTCGCCAATCGAATCCGTCCATAGATTACTGGAATGAACCTCGTCAACGAATTGTGCAATCTCTGCTTCGTCCGAAAAATAGACAAAACATCCCCTCATGTCTGTAAAGCCTTTCTCATTGGCCCCATAATCCTCGGGAAAGACCATGCACGTGATTTCGCCTTGGTCTGGAAAGTCAAAAGTGATGACCGACTCCACATTGTGGAGATATTGATAATCGTACGAAACAAAAGCTTGATCCATGACAACCAAGAGTCCGAACATCAAAATAGTGACACTACCAAGGGCGCCGAGGATCAGGTTTTTCCATTCATGAAGTTTCACTCTGAGCCAAACTCCAATCAATGTCGTTGCCAAAGGAAAAAGAAGAAATGAAAAGACCAATCGATAGTCGATCTTATGTAAAATGTTAATTTCGGGTCCTAGAGAATCGAGATAAATTCGTTGTCCAATCAAGAGTACAATGTAATATCCAATTATCACAAAAAATAGGACCTTGGACCAACTTTGAACGCGATTGTTAAAAGGTAAATTACAATTTTCTTGAGAAGTCATTGAGTTCCTCCAAGTCTAGAATGAGTGTTTCAATCGATCTATCTGTGATGATTATGGATTTCAAAATATCTTTCATCGGTCCAATGAAAGAAATCCGATTCAAAAATACAATTCTATTCTCTTTCCTATACGCTCGTCCTTCTTCGGTAAAGCAGTGCCCGAACACAACCAAGTTGTTCTCTACGCGTTTCGTAAGTTCCTCGATGGCCATGATGACCTTGGACGAAATCATGATTTTATTCGTAGAAAAAATGAGAGTATCAAACAATTTGGACTTGTCGATATCCCATGTGATGGACTGATATTCATGAGGCAGTACTTTGATCAGTTTTTCGAAGGAGTTTTGTGGGTAGTATTCATTTATCATGGATGGCTAAAATGCCTCTATTATCTTATATATCACGAAATGTTCTTGCGGATGCGACGAGAGCGTCTACTGTTTTGGTTTCAATCACCATGTCCAGGTCAAGTCGTTTGGAAAGGTCTTTAAAAGAGGGAATATCGATATTTCCTTTCGACAATTCCATATGATCTTCTTTCGATGTCGCATCATGAACATGCATATGCGACAGTTTTTCGAGATGGTTCTTCAAGAACATGCCGTCGGTTTGCCCGTTTTTGAAGTCGTGTCCGATGTCCCAAGTTAAACGAATGTGATCTTTTTTAAGAAGGATGCGAAGGGCATCCTGAATGAATGGAATATAGAAATTCCCTGTATTTTCCACACAAAGAATAATATTTCTCTCAGACAACTTCGCTTCAAATTCGTCCGCAAATGCTTGGATATTAGCGCAATATTGATCGTGGTATTTTTCATACAAAAACACTTTTTCATGCGGCAATGTAAAGAAAATACCGCGACTAAGATGCATGTTCAGTTTGGTACTTCCAATCTTGGACATGAGGGCTAATGTATCATCAATGATTCCCCAATAGGTCTTTCGTATTTGGTCATGAAAGTGCGCAATGTCGAGGTCTTCCGGTAAATGGAAGGTATAAAAAATGAGGGAGTCTTTGGGAAAGTTTTCCCTGGATAATGTTTGGTACATGGGTAGGTTCATATTGATTTCAAGGAAATCGTTACCCAGTGATTCACACATCTCGATGTTTCGATCCAAAGTATCCAGTTCCAGTAATGTTGGCATACCTAGTTTCATCAGAAACCTCCCATCCATAATTGAGAATTATTCCATGATGTATCCGGCTGAGTGTAAGCATTCAATCGCCTGTGGCCATTGCTCTTCTCTCACCAAGACATAATCGGTATTGAATGTCGAGATGGCAAAGACGCTTATTTGTTGATTGGCGAGAAGCGTCGCAATCTTAGCTAATATCCCTACTAGTGAAAAATCAAGTTCTCCCTGTATGCGGAATGCAATCCATCCATCTTCTCGTTTTAATGTTCTATTAGGAACATCCTTGGACAAGCAAACCAAAGAGATTTCTTCGTCCGTTGTTGCCAAAAAAGAAAACTTGCCCTCCAACGAGATGTTTGACAAATCTTCAAGCTTGCATATCGAAAAAGAGTCTGGGATTCGCTTTAGTTTCATGGGTAAACCTCGTTTGTATGAATGAAATGAATTTATTGCTTTCGGTACCACTCATTAACATACGTTGATCAATTGTGATCCATCCCGCGAATCATCGTCGAACGTATCGTTACTCGAGTACAGCAGACTCGACAACTTCCATGACGCCATCCTCGATATAGTTTTGGAAGTACACTAATGGATCTGACGTGTTCATGGTGGAAATGATAATGGTATTCGTTTTCTCGTTAATCGAGATTCCAACAAATCCTTCCACATCTTTCATGTGATTGACGGCAAGCTGAGACATCATGAGAAGTTCGGAGTAGCTGAACTGCACAAACTGATACGGACGATTCCGAGATTCGAGGTAGGATACCAATTCGTTGGGCGCATCGTTCGTAATACTGATGACAATCACCCCATCTTCGACATAGGAACCCCCAAAATACATGTTGTATTCGGTAAACACATAAGCGACATCCAAATTCAAATTGTCTTCCTTCAGATACGGGTTTTCAATGGTATATTCTTCCGCTAATAATACATCTCTCTCAACAGTATATGTTTGGAATAAGGAAAAAGAGAAAGCGACTAATAGAGAAAAAATAATCGCATACAACGAAAAATGATGGGGTGTCATCCTCCAAGTGGGAAGTTCGGGTTGTTCCATCACTTTCATGTATCGCTTTCGGTAAAAAACCATATACAAAGAGCATGCGACGAGGACAATGGAAAACAAAACATAATAGAATAACATATGCAAACTTCCTTCCTACATTTCAAATAATCCCTTATCTAGATATGACAAGTTTTTTTGTATCAATTTTGTTGCACCGACTTTTTTCTTTGACGTGTCAACTAAAAAATCGATCCTTTTCCATGTCGTATCCTGCCATTGTATTCTCATAATCCTCAAGAATCCCAATCATTGCAGCATTCGGCTGGTACCAAGTCTTGTAGTTATCATCAGTCACATATTGGTCATTCACCATTGTTGTGATTTGAGGTTGCTCATGAGTATCCATATACACACCGTGATCTTCCATGTAGGACAAGACATAGTCCCTCAGCCATACAATTCGAGAGATGTATTTACGGTTTTTGGTTCTTCCGAATGAAACCTCATCAAAATGGTCCAAATAGGCTTTGATGGTGAAGCCGCTTATCGCTTCTGATTTCATCGTGACATACATGGCATCTTTGATGATTTTTGTAAGGTTCTTCCGGTCACTTTTTTTGACTCCGAAAACCAACACACAAAAACGAGTCATATCATGCATCAAAATGAGAAGTTTCTTTCGGTTGACCGTTTCAAAATTGGCATGCCAAGCAAAGATATCACCATTGGTGTTCTTTTCTATTGGAGTCATGTTCCAAAAATCCAAAACTTGCTTTGTCGCTTGAATATGCATAATCTACCACCTTTATGGTTTCAAACAGCCAAGAGGAACGACATATACACCATCATCTCTTACATAGCCAAATTCAGTCGCTGTGACAATCATTAAGAATGAAGGACCTTTTGCATTGCTTGAATCGATACGATCTGCAAGTTTGAGTAGGTTCTTTGCGGCCTTTTCTATTTCGTTTGAGCCTAACTTCACTTCAACCGCACCCCATCTTCCATCATTCAAATGAAGAATGGCGTCTGCTTCCAATCCCGTTTTGTCACGATAATGCGCGACATTCCCCCCAAGATAGTCCATGTAAATTCGCAGATCTCTTACTACTAAGGACTCAAACAGAAACCCAAAAGTCTCCATGTCATGCAGGAGATCCTCTGGTGAAGCATTCAGCAATGATGCCGCAAAAGCGGGATCCATAAAATGCCTCGTATTGGATGTCCGAATCGCAGTTTTGCTTCTCAATTTCGGACTCCAGGCAGGTAGGTCCTCAATGATGTATAATTCATGGAGAACCTTGGTGTAGTCGCTTAACGTATTTCGATGAATCGAATAGTGATTTGCCTCAACGTCATCGACAATGTTCTTATCCGTGGCTTGGGTAGATGTGTGTCTAGCCAGAGACTTCAGTACGGCCAAAGTCTTTGCTTCATCACGCTCCACTCCATCGATCGTCTTGATTTCTGTTTTGATGATATTGCGAATATAACCTGCTACTTGACGCGAGGCAACGCCAAGTTCGTTTTCAATGCTTCCCGGCCAACCACCTCTTACAATCAACTGAGCCATTTCTTTGACGGATAAATCAGATTTTATCATCGTGAATGATTTGCCATCAAAAATCTCCGCAAGCGAGATGGAACCATTCGATTCTTGGGATTCATACAAGGATAATGTTCTCATCAATATTCTTGAGATTCTTCCAACTCCAGAATGACTAATCTTGGTTTCGTCCACCCTTGAAGATCCTGTCAAAATGTACAAACCTTGGGTTTGTTTCTCATCAATATCATTGCGAATGGCATCCCATAATTCTGGAGCGACCTGCCACTCATCAATCAGTCTGGGACTCTCTCCCTCTAGTAAGATCTGAGGCTCAAGTTGTGCCGCTTTGATGTAATTCCTTTTATTTTTTGGATCTTGCATATTGATGAAACTTTTGGCTAGTTGTTTTGCGGAAGTCGTTTTTCCGCACCACTTTGGACCATTGATCAATACGGCACCAAAGGCTTCTAGTTCTTCTTTTAAAACCTTATCTATGAGCCTAGGAAAGTACGTTTTCATCATTATCACCCATTGACATTATATCATCTCAGTGTATCTTGCACAATATCAAATGTGCATTTCGGCTTATTTTCATTGTGCATTTTGGACATTTAATGTTGTGCAGAATGACTTCTCAATCACTGCATAAAAATAACAAATCTCACAATTTGAATATGGACATTGTGTCAATGCCGATAGGACCATGGTCGAAATCAACTTGTGATTGATGATAAGACTTTATTCATCATACTCTGTCAGATTCATCGATTTTGATGACGCTGGATGAAAACTAGAGGAAAAATGCGAAACGTTCCGTTTCTTTCAACACCTTGTGGAAGATATCACGATGGTTGAGATTGGATAAAATAATGACCTCAAGTCCATCATCAGGATAGATTGCATTGATGGAACGAACCCCAGGTCCACCTCCGGTATGATAGTTTCTCCTTCTTGGAAATCCTTCCTCCGTCATCTTCTCTAGAAACAAACCATACCCGTAATCGGTGCTTTTCACAATTTCGAAATGCGAGTGGATCATCGCATCAAATCCCGACTGAGTAAGCACTTTGTATGAATACAAGGCTTGATTCCAAACATGGAGATCGCGAACACAAGATAAAAGGTTTCCGCCGGCTCCGGCAATTCTCATATCAATGGGCCTTGCGTTGATGGTTTGACCGTTTTGGAAGTCGTATAAACTGGCTCTTCCTGGGATAATCATTTCATGGCTTTCACACATCGTATGATGCATGCCAAGAGGATCAAAGATGGTTTTTTTGAGATAATGATTGTAATCCATTCCTGATACAATTTCAATGATTTTTCCTAAAAGGAGATACCCGGAATTCGAATAGTCATAAGAAGTTCCAGGTTCAAATGCAAGAGGTTGATCTTTGAACATTTGAATCAGCCCTAATGTCACGTCTTCTTGGTGAAGTGCCTCATAAAAATCATCTTCAAGATGAAAGCCTGCAACGCCTGAAGTGTTCGACAAAAGGTGATGAATACGGATAATATTCCCATTCGGAAAATCAGGAAGAAAAAGATCCAATGGATCCTCAACGGAAATTCTTCCCTCTTCGACAAGTTTTAGAATTGCCGCCGCAGTAAATTGCTTCGTGATCGAAGCAATACGATATATCGTATTATTGTTGTTGGCGACATGAAGTTCGATACTAGCAAGTCCGAAAGACTCCACAAACTCGATCTTCCAATTCTTCGAAATGAGGATGGAACCAGAGAATCCAGCCTTTTGAAGAAACTCTCTGAACGCATGAATGTGATCTTGCATTAACTTGACCTCCATGAATCGAACGATGTTTTCGCATCAATTTGAAGTGTTTCAAAGTGATAAATTGTGTGTCCGTACCATGTACATTGTACCATCATATAGGCATCCATTTTCTGGAGTAACCACATGATAAAATGAAAAAATAATAGTAAATCGTTGTTTAAATTATATATAGTTATATTGAAGAAATCAATGCTATTTAGTATAATGAACCAAATAGAATATATACCCGTGTTAAAATACTCAATACATGCTTGATTTTCAAGGGGGAAAAAACATGAAGAAATTGATGGCATTTCTATTCGTACTACTCTCTGTCACTGTCATTGGCTGTACTTTTACGTCGACATCGGAAACAACGACAACGCAAAGTTCAACCACTTCGACGTCCACACTTCAAACCGATACGACATCAACAACAACCACTACTACTCAACCCCTTTCATCAGAGAC
>JAQVKB010000201.1 GCA_028694875.1 Candidatus Izemoplasmatales bacterium | reverse complement strand
TTTTTACCGTTCTCCATGCCGGTGGTAAATTTGACCATAATACGTATAAAGTTTCGGGAGGATTGCATGGTGTCGGTGCTTCAGTCGTCAATGCGCTTTCCAGTTGGTTGGTCGCCGAAGTTCACAAAGAAGGCAAGAAATACCATATCAAGTTTGATCATGGATTCGTTGCCGAAGAATTGACCGAAGTCGGAGATACTGATTTTAATGGGACCGTCGTCACCTTCTTGCCAGACCCCAAAGTGTTTGTGGAAAGCCAAGAATTTGAATACGAATTGTTACGCAATCGGATTCAACAACTAGCGTTCCTAAACAAAGGTATCCACTTTTCCATCAAAGACGCTCGCAACGAAAACAACGTTGTCTTCAAAGATTACATGTATGAAGGCGGTGTTCGTGAATATGTCGAGTTTTTGAACATTGGGAAAGACAAAATTCATCCCACTGTCGCCTATTTTGAAGGTACGCAGGACGATATCATCGTTGAAATCGCTTTGCAATACAACGATGGATACGCCTCCAACCTTTATTCGTTTACCAATAACATCAACAATCCGGAAGGTGGAACCCACGAAGAAGGATTCAAGATGACCTTAACTCGCGTTTTGAACAACTACGGAAAATCCGCAAACATTTACAAAAAAGACGAATCCTTATTGGGTGAAGATACGCGTGAAGGTCTCGTCGCCATCATTTCCATCAAGCATCCAGACCCCCAATTCGAAGGTCAAACCAAAGCAAAGCTCGGTTCCACCGATGCGCGTCTCGCGGTGACCCGGATTATGGGTGATGGACTTGAGCGCTTCTTGATGGAAAATCCTTCGGCCGCAAAAACCATCGTCGAAAAAGCGTTGATGGCACAACGTGCCCGCATCGCCGCGAAGAAAGCCAGAGAAGCGACGCGTCGTAAATCCCCGCTGGATTCCTTAGGATTCGCCTCGAAGCTTGCGGATTGCCGAAGCAAAGACGCGACAAAATCCGAAATCTATATCGTCGAAGGAGATTCCGCTGGTGGCTCCGCCAAACAAGGGCGGGACTCGGAATACCAAGCGATTCTTCCACTTCGCGGTAAAGTCTTGAACGTGGAAAAAGCACGATTGGACAAAGCGCTTCAAAACAAAGAAATTTTATCGATGATTCAAGCTTTTGGAACTGGGATCGCCGAAGAATTTGATCTCAAGGGCGCACGATACCATAAAATCATTATCATGACCGATGCCGACGTCGACGGTGCCCACATTCGGACCTTATTATTGACTTTTTTCTTCCGCTACATGCGTGAGTTGATTGAAAAAGGCTATGTCTACATTGCCCAGCCACCGCTTTTCAAAATTCAACTTGGAAAACAAATTCAATATGCGTACGAAGAAAAAGAACTCGAGCGAATCCTTTCTGAAATGTCCGGAAAACCGACACTTCAGCGTTACAAAGGTCTCGGTGAAATGAACCCTGAACAACTTTGGGAAACGACCATGGATCCCGAAGCGAGAACCTTACTCCAAGTGAGTTTGGAAGACGCTATCGAGGCGGATCGTATTTTTTCAATGCTCATGGGGGATGATGTGGCTAGTCGCAAAGAATTCATCCAAGAAAACGCGCAATACGCGCAGAATCTGGACATTTAGGAGGAGACCATGGAACCCAATGTTTTGAACCCCGCCAGCAAAGTGGTCGAAATCAACATCTCGAATGAGATGAAGAATTCCTTTCTCAGTTATGCGATGAGTGTCATCATCGAACGGGCTCTACCGGACGTTCGTGACGGTCTCAAACCCGTCCATCGTCGGATTCTATATGGCATGGAAGAACTCGGCGTGACACCCGACAAACAATACAAAAAATCGGCGAGAATCGTCGGTGACGTCATGGGTAAATATCATCCCCATGGTGACAGCGCGATTTACGATTCGATGGTTCGTATGGCGCAAGATTTTAGTTATCGTTACCCCCTCGTGAACGGCCATGGAAACTTTGGTTCCGTCGACGGAGACGGCGCGGCAGCGATGCGTTATACCGAAGCCAAAATGGAAAAAATCACCGTCGAAATCTTGAAAGATATCCGCAAGGATACCGTGGATTTCAAAGACAATTATGATGGTAGCGAACAAGAACCCAAAGTATTGCCAACAAGAATTCCAAACTTGTTAATCAATGGCTCCACCGGAATTGCCGTCGGGATGGCAACCAACATTCCACCGCATAATCTCAACGAAGTCATCGATGGCTACATTGCCTATATCCATAACCCGGAAATCACCACGGAAGAATTGATGGAATACATCAAGGGACCAGATTTTCCAACGGGTGGTGTGATTTTAGGACTTGGCGGTATTCGTGAAGCGTATGAAACCGGAAAAGGCATTATCCGCGTCAAAGCCAAAACCCAAGTTCTTGAACATTCCAATGGCAAAAAGCAAATCATCATCAAAGAAATCCCCTATCAAGTCAACAAAACCACGTTGATTGAACGGATCGCGGAACTTGCCAAAGACAAAAAGATCGATGGCATCACCGATTTGCGTGATGAATCGAATCGCAACGGCATGCGTGTCGTGATGGAGCTTCGTCGCGATGTCAATCCAGAAGTTCTTCTTAACAATCTCTATAAAAACTCTCAACTTCAATCTTCATTTGGTATCAATATGCTCGCGCTCGTCGATGACAAACCCGAAATCTTGTCGTTACGAGAGATGTTGAAGCATTATCACGCGCACCAAGTCGAAGTATTGATTCGCAAAACCAAGTTCGATCTCAACAAAGCCGAAACCAGAGAACATCTTCTCAAAGGGTTCATTCGCGCGTTGGATTCGATCGATGAAGTCATCAAATTGATTCGTGAGTCGTATGACGACACGGAAGCGCGTTTGATCGCCACATTCGGATTTTCCGAGGTCCAAGCAAAAGCGATTTTGGCCATGCAACTTCGTCGCTTGTCGGGTCTCGAACGCGACAAGATTCATGCTGAACTCGAAGAAATCGAAAAAGCGATTGCGTATTACAACCGAATTTTGGCCGAAGAAGATCTTCGTGAAGAAATCCTGATTGCGGAAGCGCTCGAAATGAAAGAAAAATACGGCGATGCTCGTCGCAGTGAAATCGATCCTTATGGTGATTTCGACATTGAAGACGAAGATTTGATTCCCGTCGAAGACGTCATTATCGCGGTCACTACCAATGGATATGTGAAACGGATGAACCTCGATGTCTATCAGATCGGAAGAGCACACG
>JAQVKB010000200.1 GCA_028694875.1 Candidatus Izemoplasmatales bacterium | reverse complement strand
TACGTCGGTGTAATCATCACAAACGTATAAACAGCACCTAATACAAAGATCCATAGTGTGACGAAAAAGATGAGCAATTTATTGTTCCAAACAATTTGAAATAGTTCGGATAGGGTAATCCCCTCTTGATTCATCATTTCTTGTTGGTTCATTTCATTCATACAAGTTCTCCAATCCCTACATTAAGTTCATTACTATCATTTTACAACATTTGAATCAGAAATGCTTGATACAAGCAAATTAACCGTTTACAATGGCGCTTCCAAGTGCAATCAACCCTAAAATCAACGTATAGATTGCAAATACAGTCAGCTTTCCTTGGCGGAAATACTTAAAAATATACTTGAGTGAAATCAGCGTCGCAAAGAAACTAGCGACAAAAGAAACAAAATAGTAGATATATCCGCACCAATTCGTGGGATCGAACCCAATATCGACCGATGCAGGATTGATTAACCAAGGTCCAAGATAATAGACAAAAACACCCAATGAAAGCGGAATATAAAGCATCATCGAAAACGTCAGTGCCGTCTCCATTGATACCTTCTTCAAGAGTCCTGTAGAAGTCGTAATCCCGCTACGAGATAATCCAGGAATCATCGCAAGCGGTTGAATCAAACCAATCACGATGGCATCAGAAAAGCGAAGTTTCTGCCGGACATGCTGCTCCGGTGCGAATCGAACCGCAAACAGGAATGTTGATGTGACCAATAGCCCAAACGCAACGACAAACAAGAGATGCGCCGTGTAAAATTGATTCACGAATCGATTGACAAACAAGCCGAGAAGCGCAAACGGAATCGTCGCAACACCAATTTTGATGACGTAATGGAAATCATCCATTCGAGATGGTTCTCGATTTCGACGAAACATCACCAAAATACTGCTTTGAATGAGTCGCAACAGCATTTTGCGAAAATAAATCATGATCGCAATCATCGATCCAAAATTTACCAAAACTAGAAAAAGAATTCCTTCGTCATTTTCAATGTTTAGTAGGGCTTGGGACAACGCGACGTGGCCGCTAGAGGAAACCGGAAGAACTTCCGTCAGCCCTTGGATAATCCCGAGAAAAATGTACTTCAATACTTCAATCAAATCCATGGAAGAAAAACCTTTCTGTCTATTTCAAGAACTCCAGATGAATTTTAAAATTGGACAAGTCCTACACCAATTGCAAACAAAGCGATAATGATACAATAATAACCGAAATAACGGATTTTTCCACTACGGAAAATATTGAATACGAACTTATACGCGATGTACGTCGAAACCATCGCCGCAAAGAAAGCCAAAACATAGTAAAAAATTTGACTCGATTCCATCACCCCTAGACCTTCCGAAAAAGCATCTTTTGCGTACAAAATGATGGATCCAATCGAGGCTGGAATATAAAGCATGAAGGAGAAGTTCAGCGCAGAGTCAATCCCCATTCCACGGAAAATTGCGGTCGATGCGGTCATCCCTGAACGGCTCACGCCGGGCAATAATGCGACGGCTTGTGCCATGCCGACCAATACCGCATCGGCATAATTGATTCCGGTGTATCCACGACGAATTTTCCGGGTTGTAAACAGCACAAGGACCGTTCCAGTAAGCAACAGACCTAATCCCGCTACCAAAACACCGTAGGACTGGACCAAGGCTTCAATTTTCGACTTAAAGATAAACCCTACCAAAGCAATGGGAATGGTCGCGATCATCATTTGAACTGCGAACAAGAACCCGCTTGCTCTTTCTTCCCTTTTGGATGGTCGAAACACGTAAACGAAGAAGTCACAGACCATTTTCACGAGTCTCTTAAAGTAAATCGTTGTCAATGTGACCAAACTTCCTGTATTCACAAGAATCAGAAATAACAACGCTTTGTCCTCTTGCATATTAAACAACGCCTTGGCGAGTTCCACATGCCCCGAAGAGGAAATTGGCAATACTTCGGTGATTCCTTGAACGATGCCAAGGATGATATATTTAATCGCTTCAAGCAAATTCAACGGTAATTCCCCCTAGTCTATTTTTGAAGAAAAAGCCGACTTTCACCGGCTTCTCTTTGTTTGAAACCTTTTTTACTTGGCTTCCGTCATCCAAAGGCCATGTAAATTGCAGAACTCAAACACTTTGACGGGTTTGGTTGGATCCACATAAAATGAGGCTTCGGGTGCTTCTCCTGGTTCAAACGTCTTGATTTGGTAATGATCTCCTTGCTCCACAAACAACCATTGAACAAAATGTTCCGGAAGCATCGGATGAGCCACACTGCCCACTTTGACATGGATTATTTGCCCTTCGCGCACGATGACAGGAAGATGCTTTTCGTTGCCAACGTCCATGGTTTTTGGTTGAAGCAATGTCATTTCGTCGTTGCAGCAAACGAGCGTTGAATCTTTCGGATAGGTATAGCAAATCCGTTTACAATGTTTGCAATAATAGATATTCATGACAAAACCTCCTCTATGAGATTGATTCATTATAGCCAATTCATGATATCACAAAACAAATGTTTTGAAAAGACGAATCCGAAAAGATGCGTCTATTCGAGAGGCAGCGCCTCGAAAGCATCCATGACCTCATCAAAGAGTTCATCGTCTTCCACCGTTTGGACATAATACATGTCTTCTTCTTCATCCATGTCCAACTCCAAAAGAACGATTCCCGCTTCTTCTTCCGTCACTTCTTTGCCTTCAATTTTCTTTAAATCCATGATCGCGTACAAAACGCCATGCATTGGAATCAAACCGAGTTGCTCGAGTTCAAACGAAGTACCATCATCATCCTTTAAAGTTAAAATACCATTGCTGGTGTCATCCACCAAGAATAAATAGATCTCTTTATCCGTCATATAAGCCTCCTAATAGTGGTTGGTAATCTCTTCGGCAAAACCGATGAGATCCGTAAAGTGGATGGTTTGTTTTGAAGAGACTTTGATGAACCCCTCAAAATAACCAAACACTTGAGAACCCAAATTTTTAATGATCACAAAATTCGTGTGATCCTGTCGAATCAAGACCGGTTTCATCACGGCTTCGAACTTGCCTTCGTTGTCTTTGAACGTCCAAGGTTTCATCAAATCCGAAGGATCAAAATCGAATGTCACTTGATCGAGTTTGATGGCTTTTCCATCGACGAACACCATGTTTTCTGACGCAGCGGAAGTATCCCCGAATCCATAACCCAAATTGAATCCGATTCGTTTCCCATCCGCAAATCCTGATAACGAAGACCAATACC
>JAQVKB010000199.1 GCA_028694875.1 Candidatus Izemoplasmatales bacterium | reverse complement strand
CGTCCTGAATTAACTGAAGGCTATGAAGGATTCAACCATTTGACGGAAATTCATGGTATCGTCGAAGAGGCCAAGACCAAATACATCATTCGAAATCACGATCGATCCATTTTCGAAACTCAAAAATCCGATTTTGAGAGAATCGTTGCATTCATGAATGACAAGTATCATCATGAAGTTGTTTCCCTCACATTGGAAGATTCCTATTACAATATGCGAGAAATACTCGATCAATATCCCGAGATTATCCATATTGCCAAAGAAGCCATCGAGGAAGTTGGTCTGACACCCATCATCGAACCGATTCGTGGTGGAACCGATGGCGCACGATTGACTTACATGGGACTACCTTGTCCGAATCTCGGAACCGGCGGATACAATTATCATGGTCCGTATGAATATGCCGATATTCAAGAAATGGAAAAATCACTCGAAATCATCATCAATCTTGTTACCAAAATATAAAGAAAACCGCCCATTTGGGCGGTTTTTTCTTTCTGAGATAGTTTATTCAATGGTAAAGGCAACGGTAATATAATATTCATCTCCAATGAAGAAATCTACTTCATAATCTCCGGTTTGCCATCCACCTGTAGGACGGGTTAAGGAGATATAAGCGTCTTGTTGTTCATATACGACGGAAATGATGGATGAATCAATATAAGTGCTAGGCTCGGTATCGATGTAATACCAGTCCGCTTGGATATCCGTTCCAAGCTCGATATCTTGGCTGGAGAACGTGATAAAGATTTCAGTAGCTGAAGTCGAAAAAGTCGAAGTTTCCCCAATCGGTTTATAGTTGGAGTCTATCGCTGTACAACTTGTCAAATTGTAAATCGGGCCTGAATTATCGAAAAACAAGTAATACACAAACATCGCGACAAAGGCAATCGCAATGAGACCGATAATCCTTCCAATGAAACTACGTTTTTTCGTATGCGCAAAATTGACATGTCCGCTCGATCCATACGATGCTTGCTTCCCAGAAAAGGTTGATGTCTGATATTGATAGTTTTGGCTACCATCCACGCTGTTCTTTTCAAATGGCTTCGGCGCGGCTTCGTTCAGTTGAGATGAACCACATGATGGGCAAAACTTGGCGTTCTCTTCGAGACGTGCACCACAATTCTTACAAAACATGTTACTCCTCCTTATGATGTGAATCTATGGCCAATTATAACCTATACACCATTCAAAACTCAAGAATTTCCCGAAATATTGCCATAAAACCATCAAAAAAGCACAGATTGTCTGTGCTATTTTCTTATTTGTGATAACTCGAACCATGCAAAATTGATAAGGCTCGATAAATTTGTTCTGCAACAATTAATCGCATCATTTGGTGTGGAAACGTCATCTTTGAAAACGAAAGCGATAAGTTGCTTTTCTGTTTCAGGGCATCACTCAATCCGTGGGATCCTCCAATGATGAAAACAAACGTTGAGGCCCCATAAGTCATCTTTTGATTCAGCCATGTCGCGAACGTTTCACTGGACATGGAGGATCCTTCAATCTCCAACGTGATGACTTCAGATCCATCAGGAATTTTTGAAATCAATCTTGTTCCTTCTTCTTCCAAAGCGCGTTGAATGTCGCTGGCATGAGGACGATCAGGAAGTTTCGATTCGTTGACAGAAATTTCGTCCCATTTTGCATAAGCGCTGATTCGTTTGGCGTATTCTGAAAGACCGTTTTTCCAGTAACTCTCTTTGAGTGTACCAACACTCAACAATAGGATTCTCATCATTTTTTGGCCCTCGGGTGGGTTGCGTTGTAAACATCGCGAAGTCGTTCCTTCGACACCTTTGTATAGATTTGAGTCGTTGACAAGGAAACGTGACCTAATAACTCTTGTACACTTCTGAGGTCCACGCCATGATTCAAGAGATGTGTCGCAAAAGAATGACGAAACGCATGGGGAGAGATCCGCATCGAAGTGGCTTGACGAGACAATTCTTTGTCCAGAATGTCTCGAACTCCTCGTGAAGTTAGGGGACCACCTTTAAAGTTCACAAAGAGATAGGAATGCGTCTGCTCGGTTCGCGCCATGAAAACAGGTCGAACAAGAACCAAATAGTCTTTCATACGATCGATGGCAATGTCATGGACAGGAACGAATCGATCCTTACCACCTTTTCCGTGAACCAACAACCGCTTGGTATGAAGATCCAAATCACGGAGATTGATTCCAATGATTTCTCCGACACGCAATCCGCTTCCGTAAAGGAGTTCAAATAACGCGAGATCACGCTTCCCTTTTAACGTCGAGGCATCAATGCCATCTAGGAACGAAACCATTTCTTCTTCGTACACGAATTTAGGTAACTTTTTGGCATCTTTGGGAAGCACCGCTTCCGCAAATGGATTGGCTTCACGGACTCCTTCGGAAATCAAAAAATCAAAATAGGCGCGTGCACTCGCGATTTTACGACGAATCGAACTCGGTAAAAAGCGTTCATGCAAACTCGAAACGTAGAAACGTCCAGTTCTTGCGCTCATCGATACCAAATCCCCGAGATCTTCTTGTTTGAGGAATTCTTCTAGGGTACGAAGATCTGTCAAATAGGCGATGACGGTGTTGTTGGATAAATTCTTTTCAATCCGAAGTTTGGCTTCAAACAGATTCAAACTCTCAACAGTTTCCATGAGAGATTACCTCCAAGAAACGACCTAAGGCTTCCAAACTTCGGTTGGCATAAGCCATCTTTCGTTCGTCTTTCCGTGTCTCAAATTCGAGAGGAGGAAATATCCCGAAATTGGCATTCATCGGTTGGAAATATTTTGGATCGGAATTCGCCAAATAATAGGCTTGCGAACCGATTGCAGTTTCTTGAGGAAATAGGAGCGGGGATTGATGTTGCACAAGTCTTGCCATATTGATGGAGGCAATGACCGCACTTCCGACGCTCTCGACATATCCTTCCACACCCGACAACTGTCCCGCGACAAAGACATTCGGGAGCGCTTTAAGGCGATACGTTGCATCCAACACCTTGGGGGCATTAAGAAACGAATTGCGATGCATCACGCCGTAGCGAACAATTTGAACTTGTTCAAGTCCAGGAATCATTCGGAGCAATCGCTGTTGTTCTGGAAAAGCTAGATGCGTCTGAAATCCGACAACATTATATAGACTTGCACTGACATTATCTTGTCTCAATTGTACGACAGCATATGGTTTTGATCCATCAGGTCTCAGAAGGCCAACGGGTTTCATCGGGCCGTAACGTAATGTATCTTTGCCACGTCTT
>JAQVKB010000198.1 GCA_028694875.1 Candidatus Izemoplasmatales bacterium | reverse complement strand
GAAATGTACTCTCGAACCGCTCAATTTGTCAATCATCATGATGATTCTATTCCTCCATGTTTATTGGTCATAAGTCACTTTTTCTATTATAGCAAACAACCTGTGGTAAAGCAAACTTTTTGTACCCTAAAAGACTTTTTCAAAGACGGTTTTTAAGCGGTCTGGGAGTTTCATGACCGACTGGGCCAAAACGCTTGGTAAGAGCGTAATCGCTTCGCCAAATGCCATTTTCCGAATTTCCTTTTTCTGCGTGCCTTTGAGGTTCATAAACAAGTAGTTCCTCGTGATGATTCCCACACGCAAGGAAAGCAGCGCATTGCCAACTCCTTGGGCGAGCGAACCTGTCAAGGTCTTGATGAACGGGAGGTCAGAAAGAAGATTGAGTCCTTTGGTCGGAAAGAGTTCATTGAGATTGACGTTTTCCAAACTATCGGCAATCACGGCTGAGGACATAATCGAGAAAGAAAGACGTCCTAAAGAAGCATAACTGGGACGGAAACCACATCGAATGACGAGTTCTTTGATGAGTTTCAAGTTGATAATCACCACAGCGAGAGCATCCAAACGACCGTTTTGGCTAATCGCCGTCGAAAGAAAGACGCTTTCCGCATACTTGACAATCGTCTTGTTCAACTCTTTTTTGATGGTTTGGTCAAAGACTTGGGACAACGTTGCCTTCAACTGAATCGGATCGTTGATCGAGGCTTTGAGTGCCTCTCTCTCATTGTCCGATAGATAAGGTTCATCCATGATGTTTTTCGCCACACGGCGATACATCAAGAAGTTCTTGCGTGCATTTTGGTCCTCATCGAACAATGATTCCATCGAGAATGTTGGGGAAGCTAATACCAACACAATTGGACGGAGAATCAACAGGACAAACAAGATGGCGGATACCACGTAAAATGCATAAGCAAGATAGGGACTGATGGTTTCCAGTCGCTCTCCGAGTTGTAATACGCTCGATACCATCATCATGATGAGGAAAAAGAGCGCGGCGATGCCAATCGTAATCCAGAATGGCTTGGTCAATTTTTTCATCTTCAAGACCTCTCTTTCAATATGACTCTTGCATCAAGAACATCTTGCATCATCTGTTCAATCAAATCGTTCACGGAATGGTACTTGATTTCTTCGCGAAGAAAATGAAGGAATGACAACGCAATGCGTTTTCCATAGATTTGTCCTTGAAAATCAAGGATGTGAACTTCAATCGAAATGTCATCGTCGTCAAAGGTTGGATTGTCGCCAATGTTTGCGAGTCCGTCAAATCGATTGCCATCGATTTCCACTTTGGCAACATAGACACCACTTTTCGGGCGCATATATCCTTCATGGCGGAGATTGGCGGTGGGAAAGCCCAACGCTTTTCCACGGTTTTTCCCGTGAATCACTTCGCCATGGATGGTATAAGGCATACCCAAAAGCATTTCTGCTTCTTCCATTTGACCTTCTTGAATTAACGCGCGGATTCGTGTCGAACCGATTTTTTCATTGGCATAATCCATTTCAGGGAGGACAATCGTCTCAAAGGAAGTCTGTTCTTGGAGCCATGCGGCATTGCCTTTCCCACGGAATCCAAAGGTGAAATCAAATCCCACAAGAATCAAACGTTGCATCGAAAGGAAGCGATCGATAAAATCTTGAGGAGAGACGCCAATCATCTCATCGGTCACGACAAGAACATAGAAATAGGAAAATCCCATGTCTCTGGCAATCTCGATTTTATCGTTCAAACTTGTCAAATGAAAAAATGGTTCTTTCCGAATGTGGGACAAAATATGCGTAGAAAACGTCATCATCGCAGGTTCAAGTTGACGTTTTTTTGCTTGAAGAATGGTTTCTCGAAGTAAGGTTTGGTGTGCCAAATGAACGCCATCAAAAAATCCAAGGCATAGCGCCAAATTGGATTCGTTCATGGGATCCGTAGCATTGAGGTAAATGGTCTTCATCGTAATAACACCGACATTCTCATCGTATTTTTGACTTCATCGTATCGATAGATCGCAATCGGAATCGATAAACTGTTCATTAAAATCGTATCACATAATTCATCAAAATCATCCACTGGAAGCTCTCTTCCATATGAAATCATAGTCGCCATCTCATCGGAGACCACTTTTCGAGGCATTTCAAGATAGTCGATGGGGTCCAGGAATCGATAGTTTCCCGTATGAATCGATTCCAAGCAAACCGCTTCTTCCAACGTAAATTTCCCAACTTGAAGTCGACGAAGCGCGGAAAGCATGCCAATCGTATCCAATTTCAATCCCAAATCGCGTGCAATGGCACGGATGTAGGTTCCTTTGGATACGGAAAGTCGGACGCGAAAAGTGACTTTTCCTCCTTGCGAAACAAAGTCTTGAATCGGACCGCGTTCATAGATCGTAATCGGACGCCGTTCGAGTTCGGGAAGATCTTTGTTTTTTCTGGCGAGGTCCACCATTTTGTGACCTTGAACTTTGATGGCGGAATAAGCGGGTGGCAATTGTAAGGATGGCCCTAACATCTCATCTAGGGCGGACTCAATCTCATGAATTTCGAGATTTGTCGGTTGGAAGACGTGTTCTTTGCCCGTCGCATCCAAAGTTTCTGTCGATTCGCCAAGCACAAATGTCGCATCATAGACCTTGTCATGTTCCATCAGGTATTTCGATAGTTTGGTCGCTTCATCAATCAATAGCACCATCACCCCGGTCGCAAAAGGATCGAGGGTTCCCGCATGACCGATGCGACGAATGCCAAGATGTCGCCGAAGGTCGGCCACGATGTCATGGCTGGTCATGTTTTGTTCTTTATCGATGAGCAATATGCCACGCATCTTGGCACCTCCTATTTCAGTTCTTGGAAATAAGGATCGAGGAAGGCACGCATTTCCGTGAGATTGATCGATCCTGCAAGGCTCGCCAACACCAATCCATGTCGGATCAAAAGGACAATCGGAACTCCTTTGACATGAAACGATTTGGCGAGTTCTTTCTGTTCTTCCGCGTCAATCTTGACAAACAATGCAGGATAGAGTGGGGCCACTTGATCCAAGGAACGCAATACGGTTCGGCAGAAACCGCAGGTTCTGGAATGAAAGGCGATGACCGTATCTTGTTTCTCAAGCTGGATTTCTATTCCAGCGAGAACAATCGTATTCGGAATCATCGGAACGAAAGTACCGTCACACCGCTGCCGCCCTCGTTCATGCCGACGGGGCGGGAGCTTTTGTTGACCTTGTTGGTTTTCACATAGTTTTGGACCCCTG
>JAQVKB010000197.1 GCA_028694875.1 Candidatus Izemoplasmatales bacterium | reverse complement strand
CCGTGAAAATGGCTTCTCCGTGGTAGGCGTGACCGAGTTCATGGGCTAACGTAATCACATCACCAAAAGCACCCGTGAAATTGGTGAGAACGCGCGATTCGCCAATCGAATGAATGTTCGAACAAAACGCACCGCCAACTTTGCCTTTTTTCGGTAAATAGTCAATCCATCCTTCATGGAAGGCACGGCCGGCCATTTCGGGAAGGCGTTCGTTAAAAGTCGCAAAATTCTTCAGGATATATTGATTGGCTTCTTCGATGGTAAACGTTTTGTTGACATTGCCAACCGGTGCGAACAAATCATAAAAAGGTAATCCATTGGTATGTCCCAGAAGTTTCGCTTTTCGCTTCAAATAAGTGCGAAACATCGGCAAGTATTCTTCCATCGCCTCAATCATCGCATCGAGCGTGGGGCGGGACATTCGGCTTTGCTCAAGTGCTTGATCCAAAGCGCTTGCGTATCCCCGACGTTCAGAAAGCGTATTGACCTCGCCTTTGATGGCGTTGAGGGCAAAAGCGACGGATTTGTCGATTTTGTTGTATGCTTTCAGTTCTGCTTCATAGGCATTTTTTCGAACTTCCGCATTTTCATCATACGCGAGATTGCGCACTTGAGATAAGGTGATTTCTTCACCTTGATAATCCACGCCAACCGTCGATGTTAACAAACTTTGGAGTCTGCTCCACGCGACGGAACCGTTTTGTCGAAGTTTCGCAATCAAGATTTCAGTTTGCTCATCGAGAAGACGAGAGGCGTTGGTGCGTGCTTCCATCAGGTGGAAACGGTGTTCTTTGAGATAATCGTCTTTGTCAATCAACTCTTCAAGGTTTGGAACTTGGAGGAGCCACTTTCCAAACTTCGTTTGAATCGGCGTCAATCTCGTGACTTGATTTTGAAGTCGATTGAGTGCTTTGATCGCATTTTGATTGGTGGAATCGGTGGCTTCCGTCAACGAGACAAATTGAAACAGTTTGTCAGCGAGGGTGAATAAATCCGTGATTGCCTTCAAATAAGTTTGGAGTTTGTCGTTGGCATCTTCTACGTTTTCGAAAATCGTTTCCATGCGTAAGAAGTTTTCGATTTCTTTTTCAAATCGATCGATGTCAAACAAGTAAAGTTTGTCGTCAAATCCATGATACAGTTTGTCTAAGTTCCATGTCGTCATTGTTCATTTCCTCCTTGAGATTGTCGATATTCGTTTTGTGTCATCATATAGATTTTGGATTGCTTCGGTCCGTAGGAAGCAGACTGATGAATTCCAGTTTGTTCAAATCGAAACCCACAGCGTTCGATGACGCGCCTTGATTTGTCATTGTCCACAAAATGTGCGACTTTCACGTATGGCAAATTGAGTTCGTCGAACGCATAGGCAAGCACGCGCTTGACCGCTTCGGTCATGTAGCCATGTCCTTCATAAGGGGTGGACAAGACGTAACCGAGTTCATATACTTTTTCTCCTTTGGTGGTGATCCTGGCATGGAGTCCCACGGAACCTATGACTCGAGACTCTTGTTTCAGTTCCAGAGCCCATACATCATCATCCGTGATGAATTTTCTCAAGATTTCGCGACTTTCCCGAATAGTCGCATGGGGCGCCCATCCCGCATTAGGACCGACCGTATCGAGTTTCGCATACGCGTAAAGATCCGCGGCGTCTTCTTCTCGAAACGATCGAAGGATTAGTCGCTCAGACTCAAGCGTCTTCAAGAAAGGCCTCTTGCAATGTAAATGCCGTCATCGCTAAATCCACGTGTTGATCGGGATGAAACGTACGGATCAGCGTTTGTTCGACTGCGGTTTGAATCATCGGCGCGAAATCAAAACTTTTTTCGTATGTCGATGCTTGTGAAACCTGTGGCCGAATGGAAGGATTCTCCGGTACATATACACTGCAGCAATCGGAGAATGGACGATTGGATATTTCCATCGTGCCAATGTCACGAGCAATGCGAATGATATCCAGTTTATCCAATGAGGTGAGTGGTCGAAGAATCAAGGCATCTGTCACACTTTGAATCGTCGACATGCTTTCTAGCGTTTGGCTGGCGACTTGTCCAACAGAATCTCCCGTAACAAGCGCCAGAGCATCGCGGCGTTTCATCAATTGCGTCGCAATTCGAACCATCATGCGACGCATAATCGTGATGTGATAGGAAGGGGGTGTTTGCATCATGATGGCTTCATGAATTTCTCGAAAAGGGACAAATAACACCTTCAAAGAATTCCGTGGGGCATAATGAGAAAGAACGCTCGCCAAATCGATGACCTTTTGAGCGGATTCAATCGGGGTAAGTGGGGTCGATTCAAAATGAATTGCTTCGATTTCGATACCTTTCTTCATCGTCAAGAATCCAGCGACAGGGCTATCGATGCCCCCTGATAGCAGCAACATGGCTTTTCCACCCATTGGGACCGGATACCCTCCCAGGCCCATGATTTGTCCAGAAAACAAATAGGCAGCCTCTCGACGAATTTCCACATGGAGTACATACGCTGGATGATGGACATCCACTTTCAGATTTGGGTGCTTTCGAAGCACTACTCTTGAGAGTTCTTTGGAGAAATCCATGGAAGACATGGGGTAGGTTTTATCCGCGCGTTTGGTATCCACTTTGAAGGTGACTGCTCGTCCTTGTGTTTCCTCTTGGATTAATGTATCCGCGATTTCTGCAATCGCATCCAATTCCTTTTTGGCGCGATAAATCGGTGAAAAGGAATAGAGTCCTGTCACGTACATCAGCTGGTATTGGACTTGCTCAAAGAAGGATGGATCGAAATAGGCATAAGCGCGATCATGCTGAAAATCGAACGTCACTGGAAGACCTTCTAGTTTTTCTCGAATCAACGTATTTATCGCTTTCACGAAGTATTTTTGGTTTCTTCCTTTGAGTGTGAGATCGCCGTAACGAATGAGAATTCCCTCTGCCATAATCAGACCACCTTGTTAGGTATATTTTATCATATTTGTTGTATAAACTCTCGAACTAATTTATAATTGTCCACGGTGATGAATATGTACGAAAAGCCCCAAACAAACTCGGTTTCCTTATTGGACCAGTTTCTCCCCTATGTGGAAGGATATCTCGACAAGTCGCTTCCACAAATTTCGAATCTCGCGAATTTCTCATCCTTGGTCTTTGATTTCTTTGATCAAGTCAATTGGGCTGGCTTTTATTTGTATGATGGTGAGAAATTATTCTTAGGTCCTTTTCAAGGGAAACCCGCGTGTACTTCCATCGAACTAGGAAAAGGCG
>JAQVKB010000196.1 GCA_028694875.1 Candidatus Izemoplasmatales bacterium | reverse complement strand
GCGCGGCAGAATATTTGGCGTTCCGTCACGATATGCATGTGCTTGTCATCATGACCGATATGACGAGTTATTGTGAAGCGCTTCGTGAATTTTCTTCCTCCAAAGGAGAAATTCCAGGGAGAAAAGGGTTCCCGGGATACCTCTATTCCGATTTGGCATCCATGTACGAGCGCGCAGGCATTTTGAAAACAGCCAAAGGCTCGGTGACTCAAATCCCGATTCTTTCGATGCCGAATGATGACATTACCCATCCGGTTCCGGATTTGACAGGATACATCACCGAAGGTCAAATCGTGTTAGATCGCGATCTCTCTCAACGAGGAGTCTTCCCTCCCGTTGGAATTTTGCCTTCGCTTTCTCGGTTGATGAAAGATGGCATCGGCGAAGGATACACCCGTGCCGACCATCAAACCACCGCCAATCAACTTTTTGCTTGTTATGCGCGCGTTCAAGACGCCCGAAGTTTGGCTTCGGTCATTGGGGAAGATGAACTGTCCCCTGTAGACAAACAATACATCGCCTTTGGCAAACTCTTTGAATCGGAATTCTTGTCGCAAGGACAAGAAAGCAATCGTTCGATCGAAGAGACGCTCAATCTCGGTTGGCAATTGCTTTCGATTTTGCCAAGAGGAGAACTCGACCGTGCCGACGAAGACGTGTTGAATCAGTACTATGACCATGACAAAGCGCTCGCGGCGTATCGTTTGGATCTTGCCCCGGTGATTCGTGAACTCGGGAAAGCGGGTGCGTAATCATGCCTGGCAAGCAAGTATTCCCAACCAAAGGGAATTTGATGGCCATCAAAAAAACAAATCAACTCGCTCATTTGGGTTACGAGTTGATGGATCGCAAACGAAATATTTTGATTCGTGAGATGATGACGCTCATCGACGATGTTCGGCGCTTGCGCGATGAGATTTCGTCGACGTATACGAAAGCCTATCTCGCGCTTCAAGAAGCGAACATCACGCTTGGCGTTGTTGGAGACATCGCCAAAGCGATTCCGATCGACGATGGGTTAACCATTACCTACCGCAGTGTGATGGGGGTCGAAATCCCAAAATTGATGTATGAGCCGAAAGAAGTAAGAATCAATTATGGATTTACGAACACCAATACGAAGTTTGACTACGCGTATCGCAATTTTCAGAAGGTTCGTGACTTGACGATTCTTTTGGCGGAAATCGATAACGCGGTGTATCGTTTGGCCAATGCAATTCGAAAAGCAAGAAAACGTGCCAATGCCCTCAAAAATGTGGTGATTCCTGAATTCGAACGCAACATCAAATTCATCACCGAAGCGCTCGAAGAAAAAGAGCGCGAGGAATTTAGCCGCATGAAAGTCATCAAGCACGCCAAAGAAGCCTCATAAGGAAGGGATTCCCTTCCTTTTTGTTTGCCTACAAAAATCTTGACTAATTCAAGGAAATGAGTGATAATTGTAATAGACCTTTTTAGGGGTATGGTGTCAACGGTAGCACGACAGTCTCCAAAACTGTTTGTACGGGTTCGAATCCTGTTACCCCTGCCAATGGTTCATGCGAGTTGCTTTCCAAAGCAACTCTTTTTTCTTGGAAACAATCGATTGGGAACGGATTGCGGTTTTTCTTTGTTTCGGTGCGCATTCTTTTCCTGGTAAGATACAAAAGCCTATATTATGTATTGATTTCCTCCAGATAATGGAATATAATACAATTATATAGAGGGAAAGAATATGATTCGTACCATTCAAGAACTTTATCAAATCTATCATGAATATACCGATCCGTTAGGAAAAATCCATAGGGAAGTAAAAAACAATCGTCTATTTCCCCTCGTCAAGGGCCTGTATGAAACCGATTCTTCCACTCCTGGACATTATTTGTCAGGATATATTTACGGACCTTCCTATTTATCGTTTGAGTATGCGCTATTTTTTTATGGAATGATTCCCGAACGCGTTTATACCTATACAAATGCTTCTTTCAACAAAAATCGTTCGAAGCGATACACGAATGCATTTGGGGTCTATACGTATCGTGATGTTCCCAAAAATGCATTTCCAATGGGCCTTCAAAGTCATCTCGAGAATGGTTATTCCTTTCTTATCGCTACACCGGAAAAGGCCATATGTGATCGTATTTATATTGCGCCTACGCAAACAAGCATGAAGGCCATCCAAAGACTTCTTTTTGAGGATTTGAGGATCGATCAAGATTCATTTCGGCGGTTGAATCTTCTTGCCATGAAGGATTTATGTGAATTGTATCCATCATCCAATTTGAAATTACTCAAAAAGTGGTTGGAGAAGGAGGGCTATTGATGGTGACAATCCTGAAACAAATGCTCGATCTGTACGAGTGTAAAACACTCGAAGATGAGAAAAATGCCGTAAAAGAAATCATGCAAGAAATTGCCTTAGCTGGCTTGGCCAAATCAGATTTTTTTAAGAAATGTGCTTTTTATGGTGGAACCGCCTTACGCATTTTTTATGGTTTGGAACGTTTTTCAGAAGATCTTGATTTTACATTGCTCACTACGGATGAACATTTTTCTTTGGAACCCTATTATTCATTCATTCAAAATACCGTCGAATCACTTGGACTTCGCTTTGAAATATACGAGAAGGAGAAACAAGGGAGTTCAACCATCAAATCCGCTTTTCTCAAAGGAAACGCGAAAGAACATTATCTTATCTTCTACCCCAACTCTAGATTGTCAAGTTTGATTCAATCTGGTGAGAAAATCCAAATCAAATTTGAAATTGATTTGGATCCTCCTTCCTTTGCGAGCACAGAACTCAAGTATCGGCTTTTACCTTACCCTTATCAAGTTCGAATCTATGACAAACCCTCACTCTTTGCTGGAAAGATTCATGCCATAATCGCGCGAAATTGGAAAACAAGAGTCAAGGGTAGAGACTTTTATGACTATGTGTTTTATTTGGCGACCAACACGCCAGTAAATTTGATACACTTGGAAGCGAGATTGAAGCAAACCAACTCTATCGACCCTGATTTATCGTTGACCATCGAGTCGCTGAAAAAAATGCTTTATCAACGCTTTGCGGAGATCGATTTTGATGCTGTCAAAAAAGATGTTTACCCATTCATCAAGGATGTTCATCAACTCGATTTATGGAGTGTTTCTTTTTTTCAAAGTATTACAGAGGGTCTTTCAACCGTGGATTCCTCATCGCGTCGTGATGAATAAGATTCTTATTTGAGTTGCTTTCCAAAGCAACTCTTTTTTTCTTGGAAACAATCTGTTGCTTAC
>JAQVKB010000195.1 GCA_028694875.1 Candidatus Izemoplasmatales bacterium | reverse complement strand
GATGATGGGCGTCAAACCATCTTCCTCAATCGCTTCTTTGGCAATACGGATAACCTCAGGATATTGATCGAGAATTTCTCGCATATTGAAATAGGAATCTTCCAGTGTGAGCGTTACGACTTCATGATGATACTTGTCATTCATGAATGCAACGATTCTCTCAAAATCGGATTTCTGTGATTCGAAAACCGACCGGTCGTGATTGCGGATGATGTACTTGGTCTTGGCCTCTTCGACGATGCCATGAATTTCTGTCAAGTGGTTGAACCCTTCATAGCCTTCTGTTAATTCAGGGCGCATCGATTTAGGAAGCAATTGATCGAACTCCATCGCCAGTGAGATGGCATTGATCATTTTGTTTTTGGCACTTCCAGGATGAACACTTGTACCATGAAACGTTAAAAATGCCCATGCGGCGTTGAAATTCTCATAAGCAATCTCACCGGCTCGAGCACCATCGAGCGTGAATCCGAAATCAGCCCTTACTTTCTCCATTTTCAAGTAATCCGTTCCGGTTCCTACTTCCTCATCAGGCGTAAAGACAACGACAACCTCGCCGTGTAAGTAATCGGGATTGTCTTTCATGTATTCCACAAATGTCATGATTTCCGCAACGCCTGCTTTATCATCGGCCCCAAGAAGTGTCGTTCCATCCGTGACAATCAAATCGTCTCCGATTTGTCTGGTGAGTTGAGGAAACACGTTTGGTGATAACACCATTTGGAGTTCTTGGTTTAACACGATATCGTTGCCATCATATTGGTAAATGATTCTCGGCTGCACATTCTTGCCACTGGCGTCGGGGGAAGTATCCATGTGGGCAATCAAGGTGACGGTCTTTTTCTTGGTAGGATCATTTCCAGGGATTCTGCCAATGACATAGCCAAATTCATCCATCGTGGCGTTCGTGACCCCAAGAGAAATCAATTCTTGACAAAGAGCCTCTCCCAATACTTTTTGCCCGGGAGTCGAAGGGTATGTCGCGGCGTCATGGGCACTTTGTGTATTGTATTTTGCATATTGAATTAATCGTTCGTATGCTTTCATTATTACCACCTCGCATTTCATTATACACCAAATGTTCGTGAATACATCGTAAGAATCCTCGGATTTTTCGTTGTGATATTCTAGTTTGTGTTATAATGATTCCAAGGAATCAAGGCTTTTTTTACTTCATTGGCAGGTGGACCATGGCAAACGAAAACAAGTACAAGGAATGGTTCAAACTAGACAACGCCGCGAAGATTTTTCCAGAGGTCTCGAATACCAAAGAGACGAATACGTTCCGTGTTCAGATTGCGTTGACGGAACAGGTCGATCCCGACATTCTTCAAACGGCGCTGGATCAGATTTTGATTCGCTACCCGATGTTCAAGGTACGCTTGAAAACGGGTATTTTTTGGCGATATTTCGATGTGAATACTGCGCCATGCTTTGTCGAACCGTTACCAAACCAAGTTTGTGGGCCTTTATCTCCTAAAGAGAATAACGGTTATTTATTCAAAGTATATTATCGTCACAACCTGATCGCGATTGAAATCTTTCATTCGCTGGCCGATGGCGGCGGGGCCTATATGTTCTTGAAATCGTTGATTTATGAGTATCTCCATCAAAAGGGATACCCTGTAATGCCAGACAACATGATCTTAACGACCGATTCGCTTCCAACGATTGAAGAGTATGAAGATGCATACCAGGCTTATTATGATCCAAAAAACAGAAAACATGTGCCCGAGAAAAAAGCGTTTGGCATCAAAGGAACCCCGATTAACGATAACTATATCGGATTGATTTCGGGAACGGTATCGACCAAGCAAGTCCTCGCACTCGCCAGAGATGCCAAAGCCACGGTGACGGAGTATCTTGCCTCGTTGGTGATGTACGCGATCTATACAGAAATCATCAAGCATCGCGAGCATTTGGAGTACAATGCGAAACCGGTGAAGATTTTTGTGCCGGTCAATCTCCGAAATCATTTTCCTTCGAAATCGCTTCGTAATTTTTCGAATTTCGTGAAAACTGAGATGGTGATGAATCGCGAAGGAATCACGTTCGAAGAAATTTTGGAATTATCGAAACAACAATTTGCGCACGGTCTCAAGAAGTCCGAATTGATTCGGAAAATGAGTGAGAATGTCGCCTTTGAAAAGAACATATTCTTGCGATTAACCCCTTTCCATCTCAAAAAATATGCGATGAAGATTGGTTATGCTGTGATGGGGTTGTCACTCAATACCATGAGTTTCACGAACATCGGTCGGATCGGGTTCCCCGATTCGATGAAGCCCTATATCGACAACGTTTCCGCAGCCGTTTATTCTGGTAAATTCAACACACTAAACTGCGCGATTGCTTCCTATGAAGATAAATTCAAGATTACATTCACGAGATCCATTATCGAGACGAATATCGAGCGCGCGTTCTTCCGAGAACTTCGTGCGCGTGGGCTGGAGATAGAGATTGAAAGCAATTTCGTGGAGGAATACCAATGAAACACTGCGACCAATGTCAAATCACCATTGAAACCAACCACCTTTATTGCCCGCTTTGTCACCAAGTTTTAAAAGGAGAAGGAGATCCTTCGGTTCCAGAAGTCTATCCCGAAACCATCTCGATGACAAGAGAGGTTTTGCCGCTCACAAAAAAAATCATTCTCTTTTCGACGATGGTCGCGATTCTGACGTTAGCCGGAATTAACTGGGCGACCTTTGATGGCAATTACTGGAGTTTGATTCCGATCGGGGCAACACTATATTTCTGGGCAATTGTAAGATATGGTGTCTTGTCACGTCAAAATATCGCGTTTAAATTGGCGTTTTTGACAACGATTCTCGTCATCATCCTGAATTTGATTGACATGAATGTGGGCGATCACATTGGGTGGGCGCTGGACTATGTCACACCGTTTGCCTTACTTGCCTGCAATCTCGCCATCTCCATGATCATGTGGATCAAACGGATGAACTATCGCGATTATCTCTTTTACCTTTTCACGATTTTGATTTTCTCGTTGGTACCATTGTTTCTGTATTTCTTCCATGTGAGTTCGATTTTGTGGCCGGCGTTAACCGCGTTCGCAACTGCACTCTTTATGATTTTGTTTTTGGTAATCTTCTTTCCGAAACCGATGCGGGATGAAATTAAGAAACGATTCCATCTATAAAAAAAGCAATGCCGCCTTCGCATGAAGCGGCATTTTTTTTATAAAGGAGGCTGTTCAGGGCAAAACGTGGTAGTGAATGAAGTATGGCTGAA
>JAQVKB010000194.1 GCA_028694875.1 Candidatus Izemoplasmatales bacterium | reverse complement strand
TGTTGAGCGGCGAACGCTACGCCGATGAACCAAGCATCATTCGGAAGTATCACCTATTTCCAACGCCGGAAGAGATGACAAATCGCATCCTATTCTTGGAAACAAGCGAAGAACAACCCTCACCAAACAAGTTTCGCGAGATGTTAATGAGATTGGATCAAGAAGGGATCTTGAATGCTCCCAAAGCCATCCTCGTTGGCAAACCACAAAATGAACGCTATTTTGAGGAGTATCAAACAATCTTGCTAGATTGTACAAAAGAAGGGAATATCCCCATTCTATATAATTTGAACTTTGGACATGCCCACCCTAAAACTGTCTTACCACTTGGCGTCAAAGTCAAAATCGATTTTGACCAAAAGCGCCTATTCCTACTCGAAAGCATGTTTGATGATTCATCGAAATAGATTTTCAATCGAGAAGTGCGCATCAAACAGTACCGATAACTTGAGAAAGTGATCAAATAAGCATATAATAGTATCGAATCCAATTTCCGGAAATGAGATGATTTTATGATACAAGATGAAATCTTGAGATTGAAAAAAGAGAAGAATGCCGTGATTTTAGCACACTACTATCAGGATGCTGAAATTCAAGATGTTGCCGATTATATTGGGGACTCTTTAGAACTTTCCCGTATCGCCGCCAAAACCGATGCGGACATGATTGTCTTTTGTGGGGTGAATTTTATGGCGGAGACCGCCAAAATCCTTGCGCCAGAAAAGAAAGTGCTTTTGCCGGTCAAGGAAGCATTATGCCCAATGGCCATGATGATCAATCGCCAAAAGCTACTGGAGTACAAGGAAAAGAACCCCGATCGCGTTGTGATTTGTTATGTCAATTCTTACGCGGAAGTCAAAGCATTATCCGATGTATGTGTGACTTCTTCGAATGCGGAAAAGATTATCACTTCGTACAAAGATCAAAAGATGCTTTATATTCCCGACAAGAATTTAGGATTGTATCTCAAAGACAAATACAATCTGGACATTGATATTTGGCCCGGTTTTTGCTGCATCCATAACAACCTTCGCCAAATCGATATCGATGAAGCCAAAGCCAAGCATCCCAATGCACTTTTATTGATCCATCCAGAATCTCCACTTGATCTCCTCAAACAAGCGGACTTCGTTGGAAGCACCAAAGGGATTGTCGAATACGCGACAAAGAGTCCTGCCAAAGAATTTATCATTGGCACGGAGGATGGGATCATGCATCCCCTTCAAAAGGCAAATCCAGACAAAAAATTCTATATTTTGTCGACAGGTTTGCGTTGCTACGACATGAAACTGACCAAAATCGAAGATGTTCTTCATGCGCTTCAAGAGGAAGTTCATGAAATTACTGTCGATCCTGAGACGGCCAAAGCGGCCAAAAGAGCTCTCGACAAAATGTTGGAGATGAGTTGATGGAACGCAAAGCGGATGTTTTAATCATTGGGTCCGGACTTGCGGGTATCTTTACTGCGCTCAATATTGACCCGAAATTTCATTGCATCATGATTGCCAAAGAACGCCTCCAAGATTCCAACTCGATGCTTGCCCAAGGTGGCATCGCCGCCGAACTCAACGACGATCCCATCCTTCATGAATCCCACTTTGAAGATACGCTCAAAGCGGGATCATATTTGAATGAGAAAGCGGCTGTGAGCTATTTGGTGGATCACGCGAACGAAGCGATTGGTCGGATGATTGAACTCGGAGTACGGTTTGACACCGATGAAAATAACCATTATTTGCTCACCAAAGAAGGAGGCCATTCGCATCGTCGAATCCTCCATAGTGGTGGTGATGCCTCGGGATTTAATACGACGACTTCGCTCACCGATACCCTCCGTGGACGGAAGAATATTCAGATCATCGAGAATACGATTGCGATCCAACTGATCCAAAATTCTTCGGGAAAATGCATCGGCGCCTATGTCCTCGAAGGGGACGATTTGCACTATCCAATCTTCGCCAAATCTGTCGTGTTAGCGACGGGTGGAATCGGTAGTGTTTACGGTTCGACAACCAATGATTTATCCGCCACTGGGGATGGCATTGGAATGGCTAAACGGATGGGGGCGAAACTTCGCGGTATGGAATTTGTCCAGTTTCATCCAACCGCTTTGCACTCGGAAGAAAACAAATCCAGACGTCGTTTTTTGATCACCGAAGCACTTCGATGAGAAGGGGCATACCTCGTCAATATTGAAGAGCAACGTTTTATGCAAAAATATGATCCAGAACGTATGGAACTTGCGCCACGCGATATCGTGTCTCAAGCCATCTATCGGGAAATGTATGATACCTGGACAGACCATGTCTATATTGATACGCGCCATTTGGATCCCAAATATCTCGAGAAACGTTTCCCAACCGTGTTCAATCGCGTCAAACAAGAAGGATATGTCATGGGCATCGATTTGATTCCTGTGGCACCTTGCGAACATTTCCTTTGTGGCGGGATCGAAACGGACCTTTTAGGGAGAAGTAGTATCGAAGGCTTGTACGCGGTTGGGGAAAGTGCATCTACTGGTGTGCATGGTGCCAATCGACTCGCTTCAAATTCGTTGCTTGAATGTGTGGTCTATGGACTCGCGGCGGCGAATGATATGAACCAACGTCTTCCCGAAATTGAACTCGAGACCAAAGTGTGCACATTCTCGATTAAGATGACACATTTCAATTACAAACCCATACGGAAGAAGATTGGCGACTACATGGACGAACATGTTGGTATCGTTCGGAACACTAGAGGACTCCAACTGACTCAATCCGTTTTGAAACAGATTTTGTCTGATTTGGAGAAAAGTCCCAATTTGACAAGACACTATTATGAAACTTTGAATATTGCGACGACCGCGCTTTCCATCACAGAAGCAGCACTCCAAAGAGAGGAAAGCATCGGATGTCATCTCAGAATCAAATAATGAACGTGAACTACCACACCCACATGAGATTATGTCGTCACGCGGTTGGTGATGTCAGAGACTATGTCTTGGAAGCACTTCGACTAAACTTTCGAGTATTAGGGATGAGCGATCATGCCCCCTTCGAAGAATTGAAGGATCGTAGCGTTCGGATGATGCCGGAGGATTACCCAGAGTATCTTCGTCAATGCAACGCCGCCATTGAAGAATTTGGTGATCGTATCCAAATTCTCAAGGCACTCGAGATTGAATACTTCACAGAGCATGATGCCATGTACAAGAAGTACTTGGAAGATTTGGATTATCTTGCACTAGGACAACATTACATTGAGGACCCCTCAGGGATGAACGGACTAAAGAGTTCGTTTGGACTAAAGAC
>JAQVKB010000193.1 GCA_028694875.1 Candidatus Izemoplasmatales bacterium | reverse complement strand
ATTCCTGTGGCGAGGGCGGCGCCTAAGAATCCAAGTCCTTGCGCCGTGGTGCCAATCAACGCGGGATCAGTTGCGGCAAACACACCGATTCCTTGAAATTGGAAAATGAGAGTTAATGCCAGAAGGGAAAAGAAACTCGCGATATGCATCCCCAAACGGCGTTTCGCTTTTTGTTTTGTGGCTTGACCACGAAAGACACTGATCAGTGGAATGGTAATGAGCACAATCACAAGCAATGGAAGTAAAAAATCAAAATAACTAAACATGGATATTCCTCCTAATTAATCTTTATGTTCTTTTTTAAGGGAAGTGAAGGGAACGCCGTCCCCTTCGTAATAACGGGAAAACATTTCATAAAATTCGAGACGCAAGACTTGAATGCCAACAATCAAACCTTCAAGGCCCATCACGAACAAGTTACCAATGAGAAACACAATGGTGGATGCGACGCCTGCTGGTACCATTCCCATCAACGTGTAGACGACAAGCATCATGCCAGCGTGGCTTAATACGAATCCGCCAACACGCATGAAGGACATGGTGTTACTGACGTAGGATAGGACCACTTCAAAGAGTTCAAAGAATCCTTCCACGAAGAATCCGCCGAATCCCGAAGGAAACATCTTCTTCTTGTGTAGTTTTCGTTCAATCGGCTCTTTGAAGAAAATCAAGAGCAAAGGAATTGCAATGCCCAAAATCAAAGGAATCGTCGTAAAGATATTGATGGTAAAAACGAGTTTGAGCAGCAAGCCTCCTAGGAAGTACAAATAGAAGAGTAAACCTGCAAACCCATTGTGAGAAAGTACCATTTCCACATATTTCTTCTTCTTATATTGCAAGTAAATATTGATGGATAGTGAAGTAATGATTAAGAGCGCTCCTAAGGAAATGGCCAGTAACAATAATGTCATTGTAAAATCGGCATTCATCACATGGATTGGCAAGAACGTAATTCCGATTTTGGTGTAAAGACTTGCGAGGATTTCTTCGTTTCCAAACAAGGATCCAAACAACAATCCAAAGAAGGCGGAAGAAAGGCCGATTCGTAATCCTACTTGACCGAGTTTCATGCCTTTTCGGGCAAACAACCAACCAATCAGCGACAATAACAATCCTTGTCCAAAATCACCAAACATGATGCCGAAGAGGAGTGAATACGAAATCGCCACAAACGGTGTCGGATCAATATCGCCATACGACGGCAATCCATACATCTCGACAAAGAAGGTAAACGGTCGACTGAACCAACCTTCTTTGAGTTTGGTGGGTGGTTTCAATCGCATATCCGAGGAAGCAGGTCGAATCGAGATTTCTACACCAGGGATGTCGTGAAACTTTTCTCTGAGAATCGCTTCGTCTGTGGGTTCAATGAATCCAGTGATGGTGAACTTCCCCCCCATACCCACGACATACTGTTTCGCTTCATAAACTTTTTCAAGAAGTTTCAAGCCAGCTTTGGTTTGAATCAAACGGTCTTCCACTTCGTTGAGATACGTATAGATTTGAACTTTGGTTCTTTCCATTTGCGATGTCGCAAATTCAATTTCATTTTCTAAATTCACTTCAGCGGCTTCTGGGGTCCCATGAACGAAGTCAGGAATATGGATTCGTTCAAAGAATAGCGAAGAGAAGATATTATCGACTTCACGTTCGAACTCGCTGGTGGTGAAATACATACACCAACTGTAGTTTCGATCCATGCTGAAGGATTTGAAAATGAAAGGACGGTTTCGATAAAATCGAAGTTTCTCGACGCTGTCCGTAGGGAGACGACCCACGCGACTGGAAATATAGTCGCAGGAGAAAACATCATCGAGCGAGATATCAAGGCTTTCAATGTTTTGGATTTGAATTAAAGCATCTTGATATTTATGAACCAGTTCCAACTCGTTTTTCTTTTGAACCGTCATGGTCACTAATTTTGAATGAACTCCTGACACAAAAGAACGCATCGATTCCAAGGTCTCTTGGACTTCATCAATGGTTGTGTCTTTGATGGGAAAATCAAAGGTTTGTTCGATTTCCGAAATTTCAGTCAAAACTTGTGTACAAGGATTTTCTCCCGTGAAAGCCGTCAGTCCATGAACACGGTCGACAATTTGCGATGAAGCCACAGGATGGATACAATCCAGTTCGACAAAACGACCAAGAACGCGGTCCATCTTCTCGAGATCGGCGCTAATGTTGACCAATTTTGTTTTTGCAATCGCCATCGGAGATCCTCCTCTTCACGAGATGTTTACTCGGATTTGACACATGCCTTACGAGAAATCTTTTTTGGAGCCTTCAAACGTTTGTCCGCATCTGCGGGACGCACTTCAATTTCGACGCCTTCGATCAAACCGAAATGCTTTTGCATGAGCTCGACATCTTTTTGATCGATGAAACCAACAATCGAAAATCTTCCACCGAGTTCGACAACATAAACTTCTGCCTCATGCATTTTGGCGAGAAGTTTTAATTCGCTTTTCATTTGGCAAAAAATTTCTTGATGTTTCTTGAGGTAAGTCTCGGTTTGTTCATTCACCAAATCGAGTTGATGTTGCGTCTCTTTGAGTTCAAGTTCCAATGATTTGAGCGCTTCTTCGGGCGTTCCATGGACGAAGTCCGGAATGTAGACGCGTTCGAAGAGTAGCGATGAAAAGATATTATCGACGGCGCGTTCATATTGATTGGTGGTGAAATACATGCACCAAGAGGTATGATCTTCCACCGCGAAAGATTGAAAGATGAATGGCGTGTTTTGATAGTATTTTAAGCGTTCGACGCTTTCTACCGAAAGTTTTCCAACACGCGAAACGATATACTCACACGCAAAGATATCATCCAGTGATACGGATAAATTGGATAAGTACTGTACATGCTGATAGGCGTTATTGTATTTCGTATACAATCCCTGGAGAAGTTCTCTTTGGCTTTGGAAGGAGTCGAGTTTATGATGGACATCGTGGATCTCATGACTCATGTCTTGAAATGAATCCGAGATTTGCGCAATCTTTGCGGGATCAAACTTCGTATGATAACCCGATTCAATTTGATTGATTTCCGTCAACAGTGGTGTTGCCAAATCTTTTGTGATGTGAGGTTTACTTCCATGGACTGTTTCAATGATTTTCTCTGCGGGGACTAGTTCAAGGCAGCCAAAAGAACCCAGTCTTTCTAAGACCGGATCGAGTTTGTCGAGTCGTGCGACAAGATTGACAAGTTTGAGTTTGGATCGTGCCATAGAATCCTTTCTAGGTAATCAACATGCGGTCAATTTCTTGATCGGAAAGACCATAAGATCGGAAGAG
>JAQVKB010000192.1 GCA_028694875.1 Candidatus Izemoplasmatales bacterium | reverse complement strand
CCGTGCCGGGATCTTGAACAACAATCTGACCGCGACGGTTTTTTGTGAGTGGCTTGCCAAAGAATATCAATTGGGAAGAGGTCATTCTATGGCTTTGTGGAAGTTGTTCGTTGAAGAACATTGGATTGAACCAAAGAAGACCAGGTTGAAAACATAACCCTTGATTTCCGGTTTCTCCATCCTCACGACTTATGTATAAATCACACCAAAGGAATGCCAAAACTGCGACATCTCGCAAAGGCATCCCTTTTTTTTGTTGAAAAGAATTGACTCAAAGAACTACACGGTTGTTTCTGGGTCTCGATCTGAATCTAGTTTTTTGACAAGGACTTCTTTGGCTTCTTCAAGTTTCTTTCGGAAGGCCATAATGGCTTTCAACGCCACAAAAACGGCAAGAGCGATAATCAAGAAGTCGACGATGGACTGAATGAAATTTCCATAATACAATACGACTGCATCGGAAGAGAAAATATAAGTTCCTGTCAAAGCATCAAAATCTGAAGTACCGCGAATGACCCAGAACCAGTTCGAAATATCTTTTCCTCCAAGCAAACTAATCAGCGGCATTATGATATCACCGACTAGGCTCTTGACAATGGCATTAAACGCCGAACCAATGACAACACCAACCGCCAAATCCAATGCATTTCCTTTGGCGATAAATGCGCCAAATTCACTCCAAAACTTTTTCATCATTTGAAATCCTTTCCAATATGATTGATAAGAATATCGTATCATAAGGAACTATCTAAATTCAATCATACAGCCCAACAAAACCAAAAGAAGTTTCATTCCCTAGAGTGGGAATGAAACTTCAGACGAGGCACCCATTTTTTTCTATTTCTATCACTACTTTGAATATCGATCTGAACCCATGTAAAAAATAGCCAATGTATGAAGCCCCGAATGACTTCCAATCACGGGGCCAACAAAACTCGACATTATCTTGACACGAGGATATCTTTCTTGAACAAGATCGGTCACGTAAGCAACATCTTCTTCGCAATCTCCATGGGAGAGAAAAACGACAGGATCTTGGGTTGTATCGATAGTTTCATCCATACGATCCAGTAATTTACGAATCGCATTTCTTCTTCCTCTCGCCATCCCAGTTTGAACTAACTTTCCTTCCAAGGAAACATGGAGGATTGGTTTTACGCCAAGAAGTTTTCCCAGAAACGCCTTCTCTGCCGAGAGTCTTCCTCCTTTTCTCAGATAATCCAGATCATGGATCGTAAACAAATGGCATACCCTGAGCTTGTTGGAATCAACCCAATTCACAAGTTCATCCATTGGCATCCCTGCAATTTGCCTTTGGGCTGCTTGCCATACAAGAAGCCCCTGCCCCATGGAGGCACATAATGAATCCATAACTACGATCTTTCGCTCTGGATATTTTTGTTGGAGTTGTTTTTGAGCAAAAACAGCGGACTGATATGTCCCTGACAATGCACTTGAAAATGACAAGAATAAAACGTCGATTCCATCCGAGAGCAGTGGTTCCATCACAACGATAATCTCTTCGGGATTCAATTGCGATGTCGAAGGCATGATTCCTTGACGAAGAACATCATAGAACTCTTTGAACCCAATTTCGCGTCCGTCCAAGTAATTGGCATAAATGTTCCCGTCAATCATGACCTTCATAGGGATGACGATGATGTGGATGGCATTCGCCACTTCACTTGGTAGATCCACGGAGGAGTCCGTTAAAATTCGATACTGATTCATCATGAAATATCCCTTTCTTTATCCAATGAGCAAAACAGCCACAATCAGAGATGTAATCGAAATCATCATTCCAAAGATCAATTCGTTCACTTTGTGTCTTTTCAAATACAATGAAGCCCATACCACACCAATGAGAAGGACAAATAACCAAACATAGATCCAGCCTCCAAAATAGATCATGGCTGAAACAGGTCCCGCGATACCACACATGTGTCCACTCGCTCGCAAACCCAAGACAAAGTTCGCGAAGAGAATCAGTATGCCCGAGAAGAAATAGGTGAGATACAGTATTTGTTGGAACTCTGGAAGATGGAACACAAATGCGAAAATGGCGCCAAAGGTGTATCCTACCATCGAAAAAACGATGGCGGTATGACGTCCACCTTCTCGATCATCGCTCAATTTGGATAAATGAAATTGACGTTCAATCGGATAGGCTAACAGAGGGAATATTGCCAATAGTGTGATGGCGAGAATGATCTGTAATATCGAATCGAATGCATCTGGGACCACAAAAGTCATCGAAAGAATCAGCACGATTGCCGCAATCGGTGCAACGGTGACAATACGAATGAATTTGGCAAGTTTGGTCATCATGGAATGCTCCTTTCTTTTCCTTCATCATAACCGATGCTTTATTGTTTTAGTCTCTACACATGACGCACGCGCGTCCATTTTCATAATCGAACTTAGTAGAGTTCAAAAAAGCGACTCTACTACGCGTAGAATCGCCGAATCTTTGTTGACTTCCAACCTTGTCCGCGGTAAACTGGAACCATGATGACCGAGAATGATATCAAGGAACGGATTGCTTTTAACCTGATCCGTTACCGTAAGAAAAACAACATGACGCAGCTCGAACTTGCCGTGAAACTCAACTATTCTGACAAGTCGATTTCCAAATGGGAACGGAAAGAGGGATTACCAGACTTGGTAATTCTACAAAACCTTGCCGATCTTTTTGGCATTACACTGAATGACATGCTTTCCCTAGACAAAAAAATGGCAAAGCCTAAAACCCGTTTGAGTCGATTGCTTGTGGCCATGATTGCATTCACTGGGGTATGGACCATCGCCACTCTAATTTATGTCGCCTTTGGAATGTTTGTGCCTGATTTGTCGAGACCTTGGTTGAGTTTCATCTATGCGATTCCGGTCTCCATCACGACCTCTGTCGTCTTTTCGTCCCTATGGGGAAATCTACTCACAAGATTCGCTTCCATATCTGCTTTATCGTGGTCATTGGTTTTGGCACTATATATCACTCTCGACAACCATGCCTACTGGCTCCTCTTTATTGCGGCGGTTCCATTGCAAGTTTTGATTATTCTTGCATTCACCCTTAAGCGCAAGCAAAAGGATATATAATTCAGCTTTATAAAAAAAGTCTCAAGATCCAATAATGGCTTGAGACTTTATTTTTTATATAATCACGATCAGAAAAATAGAATGCTTATTAAATAGATCACTGAAATTGGCTAAATGTTTGAACAAAATATATTAAATATAGAACTATGTAAATTATTATGAAGACGATATAGTTCAGAAATCTGAACAAATTATTA